>JAGQXH010000273.1 GCA_020436695.1 Lewinella sp.
AGTGAGCGTCACGCCGGCGCCGATCACGGCCTCCGACTCCACCAGCATGCCCTCCACGATGATGGCGCGCGATCCGATGAAGCAGCCGTCTTCCACGATCACCGGCTGTGCACCGGGTGGCTCCAGCACGCCGCCGATGCCCACGCCGCCGGCCAGGTGCACGCCCCGCCCGATCTGCGCGCACGAGCCCACGGTGGCCCAGGTGTCCACCATGCTGCCCGCGCCGACGTAGGCGCCGATGTTCACGTAGCCGGGCATCAGGATGACGCCTGGCTCGAGGAAGCTGCCGTAGCGCGCGGTGCCCGGGGGTACCACGCGCACGCCGGCGAGGTCGGTCTTGGGCGGGATCTTGTCGTGGTAGCGGAAGGGGCCCGCCTCCATCACCGTCAGCTCGGCGAGGGAAAAGTACAGCAAGATCGCCTGCTTGACCCAGGCGTGCACGGTCCAGCCGTCGTCGCCGGGGGTGGCGACGACTTTTTTGACATGGTCAAGGCGCTCAAGAGCACCGGAGACGACTTCGCCCTCACCTTGGATTTCTGCCTCGATGCGGCCTGCGGTGCGCATCGCGCTGGTGAGGTTGGCCGGGGTGTCGGCGGCTTTGATTTTCCCTTGGTCGATGATGATGACGCGGTTGCAGATCATTTCCACCTCGTGGAGGATGTGGGTGGAGACGAGCACGGTGCGCGTCTGGCCGATGTGGCGGATCAGCTCGCGGATCTGGCGGATTTGGTTTGGGTCGAGGCCGTTGGTGGGCTCGTCGAGGATGATGACGGGGCTATCGTACATAAAGGCCTGTACGAGGTTGACTTTCTGGCGGGTGCCGCCGGAAAGGTTGCCCAGGCGTTTGTCGAGGTATGGCTGCAGGCCGAACAGCTCGATGAGCCGGCCCATGGCCTGCGGCTTCTCTTCCCGGATATCCTCGATCATGGCCAGGAGCTCGCTGACGCGCAGGTTATCCGGGAAGCGGGCGATCTGCGGCAGGTAGTCGATCTGCCGGCGGTAATGCCACTGTCCGCGAATGTCCTTCCCCTGGAACAGGATCCGCCCTTTGTCGGGGATGGCCATGCCGAGGATGCTTTTGATGAGGGTCGTTTTTCCGGAGCCGTTCGGGCCGAGGATGGCGTAGATGCCCGGCCTGTCGAAGCTCAGGGTTACGCCGCTCAGCACGGGCTGCCTGCCGAAAGATTTATGGAGGTTGTCGATCGTGATCATCAGTTCCTGTTTTTAGGTTGCACGGTTCGGTTGAAGGTGATAGGCCGCATCAGAGGGCTGTTGTCGGCTACGTTGGCGGGGGTGAAAACGGGGCTCACCTTTTCCGAGAAGTTGAGCAGGCCGACGAACAGGCTGCGCAGCAGCACCATAGCTTCGGGGGTACGGTTCACCACGTAGTTGAAAAGTTTGACCGGATGGTATGGCACGTCGCCCCTGCCGTCGCGGCCGAGGTCGTAGCCGGTATAGTTGCTCCAGTAGTTGCCGTCGAAGCGGTTGTTGTTGGCCGCGCTGTTGAGCGCCAGGTCGAAGGTGTTGTAGCGGAAGTTGTTGTTCGCCACCACATTATCCAGGCAGCCGCCCGACATTTTGATGGCCCAGCCGTTGCGGGAGAATTCGTTGTTGCGGTATTGCAGCCGGGTGGAGCCTTCGACGTAGATGCCTATAGTGTTTTCGCGGAAGGTGTTGTCCCGGATCTCTGCGTCGTAGATCTCCTTCAGCAGCAGGCCGTATGATGCCCGGCCCCAGTTGTGTTCAAAAGTGTTCTCCCACATATTGATGCGGCGGGAGAACATGACCGCCACACCGGCGCCGTTGCGGCGGAAAGTGTTGTGGAAATAATCGTCATCGTTGGAGAACATGAAGTGCAGCCCGTAGCGGATATTATCTTCCGAGATGTTGAGCCGGATGCGGCTGCTGTCGACGAATTCCAGATAGATGCCGTCGCGGTGGCCGCGCAGGTAGTTGTGCTCTACCAGCACGTTCTTGCAGTACCACATGTGGATGGCGTTGCCGGAAGACATTTCGTTGACCGCCTCCCCCAGCAGCGTGTTGTTTTCGATCAGACCATACTTGCCGTTCTCGATATAGATGCCGAAGAGGGCATTGATGATCCTGTTGTTGCGGATGATGAAATGATCGTGACGTTTGATGCGAATAGCGGCCAGGTCTTTTATATGGCTTTTCCCGGCATTGCGAAACTCAATGCCCTCAACCAACACGCTGTCCGCTTCAATGGTCAGGATCTCCTCTGTAAGCCCCCCATCGATCACCGGCATATCCCGGCCTGTGATCCGGAGTGGTTTATCAATGCGGATATTGGCTTCCCGGTATACACCCGCCATCAGGTAGATCGTGTCTCCCGGCCGGGCTGTCTGTACGGCTGCCTGAAGACTGCTGAAGGTGCAATCTGCGCATACTTCCAGCGTAGCGCCCTGTAAAGGGCCGCCGGCTAACCATACCAGTAGGAAAAGGCAATATCTCATCTTACTATCTTTTTTCATCGAAATGCGCCAATAAGGCTTCCCAGGAATACAAGGTGCCGTCTTTCTGTTGCCGGTACTCCTCGGCTGAACCGGGGTCGGAAAACGCTGAGAGGTTGGCGCCCATCGGGCTGGGTAGTCTGGGACTGATCAGGTAGGTGCAGGCTTCTGCCGCCTGGAGCGTTCCTTCCTGCAAATAATCATTGACCAATAGCAATGCAAAGTGTTGTTCTGTTGCAGACTTCCGGTACTGTAT
This sequence comes from Lewinella sp., assembly GCA_020436695.1. Taxonomy (GTDB): domain Bacteria; phylum Bacteroidota; class Bacteroidia; order Chitinophagales; family Saprospiraceae; genus Flavilitoribacter. The sequence goes on from JAGQXH010000273.1 coordinate 2,728, forward strand.
CATACACTCAACGGCATCGAATTTGTATACCTTTCCCTTATCCGTAACCAGTTCGGCTGCGAATTGCGGGTCCACGATCGTCATGCGGCAGAAATCACATTTATCGATACCGTAATTGATCGGCTTGAGGCTAGGCGAGCAGGCCTGCAGGAGCACGGTGAACAGCACCAACAGTGACTTTTTCATTTTTTCCGGTTTTTCGACCCAGCCACCAGGCGGTGAATCCCAGGACCATGGCCAGTCCAACAAAATAACCTGCAATATGGGGCAGCGACACGGCTACAAAATTTAGTATATCCTTCTTGCCTATCAAAGGCGGTTGAAAGGAAGCTCCCGGTATCTTGATAGGAGCAGTATCGCTTAGATTGTGGCCATAATCATATTCCCAGAGGTAGAAATCATACATTCCCATCAGGCAAATGCCTACCAGCAAGACCGTCCAGATCAAAAATAAGCTCTTCCGGTTCAACAAAGCGATCAGGGCACCCAGGGCCACCATACCCATAATTACATACTGAAAATACTGCAGCTCCGGTATGGCGTCTGGCTCGATGGCCTTCATACCTACATAGTGATTGAGAATATTTACGTTCTGCAGAGTCCCCGGGCTGGTACCGCCGATCTTATTGATCCAGATATGCATTTTCACGCCATCTGGGTATTGCGGCGCGTAGAGTACGATCTTCCACATGGGGAAGACGAAAAGCGTCAGCAGGCTGATAGCCGCCAGGAACATGAGCAAGCGAGGTAGATTTTTCATGAGCTTCTGTCGTTAGGCTGATGGTAGACGATAGTGCGATCGTATGACTGCTGTAAGCTGCCCGCCCACCGTCTACCGTCTACCTGGTTCCGCAATTATTGCACAACTTCTTCATCGCCCAGGCTCCACTTTAGTGGACGATCGGTACCCGCCGGTGAAACACGGATATATCCCTGCATTTCCTGGTGCAGCGCCGAACAAAAGTCTGTGCAGTAGAACGGGATAACACCTTCCCGCTGGGGCTGCCAAAGCAAAGTCTCAGTCTGGCCGGGCATCACCAGGATCTCTGCATTGCGGGCGCCCATCACAGCGAAGCCATGCGGTGTATCCCAGTCCTGTTCCAGGTTGGTGAGGTGGAAATACACCTTATCCCCAACTTTAATCCCTTCGATATTGTCCGGAGCAAAGTGACTACGGATCATGGTCATGTATACGTGTACTTCTTCACCCTGGCGAACGACCTTGGCTTGCTTCTCTCCTTTAGCCGCGTAAGGGTGGGTATTTTCTTCAATGGGATAGATCTTCTTGGAACGGGAGACGATCTTTGATGCCTCTATTCCCTGTGCGTAGTGGGGCTCTCCAATGGTTGGGAAGTCCAGTAACAATTTCATCTTATCGCCTGAAATGTCGTATAACTGAGCGGATTGGGTCAATTCCGGGCCGGTAGGCAGGTAGCGGTCTTTGGTAATTTTATTCAATGCCACCAGATATTTACCGTCGGGCTTGCGGGAATCACCACCGGGCACCATCAGGTGTCCGACAGAGTAGTAGCAGGGCGCACGATCCAGCACTTCCCAGGTCCCCACCTTCCATTTCACTACTTCCGAGGAAATGAAGAAGGTCGTATACGCATTGCCCTTGCCGTCAAATTCCGTGTGCAATGGGCCTAAACCCGGTTTGGTCACCACCCCGGCCACTACATCTTCAAAACGTAATACCGGAATACCTTCAATGGTCGTTTCAAAAGCTTCATTCTCAATAGCCTCCAACATTTTGGTAAAGGAGTGCACGGTCAGGTCGGCCGACAGCTTTCCGTTGCCTACGATGTACTCACCCGTTGGGTCGACGTCCACACCATGCGGAGATTTGGGAGTGGGCAGAAAATAAACCAGTCCAGGACATTCTTCCGGGATCAGTACCCGTACCTTGCTTTTCATTGTGGAGGTCGCAGTATGGCTATATTCGTCGTAGATATTATGAGCATAGCCGGCAGGCATTTCCCGAAACTTGCCCTGCTGAATGTATTCCTCTGCCTTTTTCCAATTGATGGCGGCAATGTAATCTTTATCGTTTTGCGAAGCATTTACTTCAAGTAGGGTATTCTTCAACTCTGTGTTATAGGAGGTGAAAAATGTCCAGCCATGTGATTTTCCTTTGCCCGAGTGGGCCAGGTCGTAGTCGAAAGCCGGCAACAATACCTGAAAGGCAATGTCCATTTCGCCGCTTTCCGGTTCCACACTGATAAAGGTCAACGCTCCTTTAAAGTTCTCCGCATAGCTATTAATAGCCACGTCCTGTTGTGGATAAGGAACCCCAAAGCGGGTGCCGGCCACCACGTACTCTGTGTTTTCGGTAGTAAAGGGAGAAGAGTGGTTGCCGCCGGAATTCGGGATCTCGATGATCTCTGCGGTTTCAAAGGTAGTCAGATCCAGGCGGGCTACCCTCGGCGTATTATTGCCGTTGATAAATAGCCAGCGGCCGTCCGTTTCGCCATTGGTCTGCGAAAGTTCCGGGTGATGCGCATCATCCCAGGGAACAAAACCATAAGAAGTATTAAGCATCGGCTTTGTCTCTTCATTGTAACCGTAGGCCTTTTCGGCATCCTGGGAAAAAACCGGGATCACCTTCAGCAATCGACCGGAGGGCAGGCCATATACACTCACCTGGCCGCTAAAGCCTCCCGAGAGGAAAGCATAGAACTCATCGTATTCACCGGGTCGTACGTAAACTGCTCCGGCCTCTCCTCCGCTCAGCACGGCGGCAGGTCCGTTACCAGATGCACAACCGTTATACAGCAGTGCAACCAGCGCGAAACCGGTCAGAGCAAATAGGATCTTTTTAAAATTTGAATGGATCTTCATAAGTGTGCCGTTTAATAAGGATAAAAGGATATTTTTATCTTGTTGCAAAGAGACAGACATCTGAACGAATGGACAATGATTTTTATCATCATATTAGGTGACAAAATCTATTTTTAACTTAAAAATTTGATTTTCAATTAATTATGCCAAATTCAAAAATAAGATAAAAAGATGTTTTTGTCTTTTTATATTTTTTGAATTACTTTTGACTCAAATAGTGTGAATATGTTTTCGAAAGCTTGCAAATACGGTATCAGGGCGGTACTATATCTGGCGGTCAAGTCCAGTGAAGCAACGAAACTGGGCGCCAGGGAGATCGCTGAGGAACTCGATGTGCCTAAACCATTTCTGGCAAAGATCCTCCAGCAATTATCCCGGCACAACCTGATCTCTTCAAGTAAGGGAACAGGTGGAGGGTTTTACCTGAGCCCTAATGACCGTGAAACCACACTACGGGACATTATTGAATGTATAGACGGCGAGGAAATGTTTTCTGCCTGCATTCTGGGTTTGCCGGTATGTTCTTCGGAAAACCCCTGCCCTTTGCATGCCAAAGCATTAGTGTATCGCCAGGGTGTCGCAGATCTGGTGGCCAACAACACCATCGATGATTTTGCCGCCAAGATCATCCGCAAGAAGCTTTCATTGTAAGGAAACCTACAAAAAATAAAAATATGAAAAGGTTATTGGGTTTATTATTTGTATTGACGATCCTATATGCTTGTGGAAATGCTCCTTCCGATTCGGGAGGGAGTTCAACTGGAGCAAAGCCGGAAACAACAACCAAGGCAGATGATGGTAAGGGTGTGGGAGCGATCAAGTCAGTTGCCCTGAATGATCCGTTGGATCAGGCATTGGTTGAAAAAGGTAGGAGTATTTACGAATTAAAATGTGCCGCCTGTCATAAGCTTACGGATATGCGAGTGGTTGGCCCCGGATACAAAGGCATTACCAAAAGGCGGAAACCCGAATGGATCATGAATATGATCTTGCATACCGATGCCATGCTGGCCGAAGACCCAACGGCACAAGCGCTTTTGGAAGAATGCTTGACACGGATGCCCAACCAAAATCTGACGGAAGAAGATGCGCGGGCGGTATTGGAATTTATGTTCGCGAATGATCAGGAATGAGGATCCGGGGATCAGGAATGAGAGATAAAGACTGAGTAAAAGTAGCTTGTCGATGAAAACAAAGCGAGCCTGGCTGGTGGTGGCGTTGATAAACTTTTTGTTCGCCGCCGGGATGGGGGCACTGCTGCGACTGGCATTTGTTGTGGAGCTCTCCTGGATCAAGTATCAGTATCTGTTGCACGCCCACTCGCACATCGCGATGCTGGGGTGGATCTACATGGCTTTATTCGCGCTGCTGGTCCACGCCTTTGTGCCGGAAGGAAAATCACTGAAACGCTATGGCCAGTTATTCTGGCTAACACAGATCAGTGTCATCGGTATGCTGCTTAGTTTTCCGGTGCAGGGTTATGGGCCCGTTTCCATTGCCTTTTCCACTGTGCACATTTTGTTTTCCTACATGTTTATCCTGTGGCTTTGGCGGGATATGGGCGCTCAACGCACCTTCTCCCGCCTACTGCTCAGGACGGCCCTGCTCTTTCAATTATTTTCCACCTTGGGGGTCTGGCTGATGGGGCCGATCATGGCCGGCCCCCTGAGACAATCCTCCTTCTATTACCTGGCGGTACAATTTTATCTGCATTTTCAGTTCAACGGCTGGTTCATCATCGGCGCTTTGGCCTTATTTTTCAAGTTGCTGGAAGATCGAAATATTGCGGTACCTCGGTTCAGACAGCGGCGCTTTTACCAATTCCTGCTGGTATCCGTGTTCCTCTCCTACGGGCTGGTAGTAGTATGGGGTACCCAGATAAAGGCTTTTTTAGTGGTCAATGGCATTGGGGTTATTACACAGTTATTAGCCCTGGCACTGTTCTGGCAACTGATCCGGTTGGATGATAATGGCTATCCGAAAAAACTGTTTCCCGGTTTGGCCGGTAAAGCACTGACACTGGCTTTTTTTTCCTTTTCGCTAAAGATCTTTCTCCAGGCACTTACGGTCATTCCTCCAGTGGCACAGGCAGCCTTTACCATCCGGAATTACATCATCGGGTTCATACACCTGATGCTGTTGGGCGCTGTTACGCTCTTTGTATTAAGCTACGCGATCCGGGAAGGCCTCTTATCCGTACAAAGCGCTGTTGCCCGTTGGGGCATCTGGATGATAGGGCTCGGCTTTGTACTGAGCGAAAGTTTATTGTTATTACAAGGTACCCTGCAATGGAGTCGCTTAGGCTTTTTGCCGGTCTATTATGAAAGCCTGTTTGGGGTAAGTGCGCTGATCCCTATCGGATTGCTGCTTTGTGTATTTAAAGGTATTAGCTACCGCAGTAGTAAAAAATCAAACAGCTTTTGAGGATGTCATTTTTAGTTTGAAGTTGCCTGACTCCTTCCAATTCCTTGATGAATTTAGAATTGTACTGCTCGATTTTTGGGGTTCAGAATGGCGGGCTCCTAATCCTTCAGTGTCATAAAAGCCGAAGTAGCTATTTCTCAAAACGTGGTAGTCAGCAACCAGGTCATGCCCTATTTGCCGGAGTAGCTTTTGGTCGGGCAACCAATCCAGCAAATGATCGTAGAGCGCTACCACATTGGTGTCCGTTCCATGTAATGCCATGTAATCCACACTGGTGATCTTAGTCAGGGCAACAACACATTCTGTTGGACTGTATACTCCATGTTCCAGCCAGATATCAAGGATCAGTCGGGCAGCTTCTAGGTTCTCAAAATGACGCAGCGCATAGCAAATGGCAGAATAGTGCCGGGAATCCCATTTGGCTAAAAAATTATAACAATATATTCACGTTTAATCCTCCAGAGAAAGGGAATTTTGGCGGTCGATGTTTGAGCATCTTGAGCTCTTGTTAATAGGAGATCCTATTGAGATAGAAGAGTTTTCCTACTATTTAAATGACCGATTTTCCGATTTGATCTGGCATGAGCTGAATGCTCCGGTTACTGAAAAACTAAAAAAAGTATTCGATTATCAGTACTTCACGTCCGAGCGCAATAATAGCTGGGATGCTTATCGCTTGGCTGAAAAATTAGGGGTTTCATCTTGTCCCTACTGCAACAAGCAGTATACGCATACTACCTTCAATTCTTCGGACACAAAGCGAAAAAAGCGGATCATCAGACCAGATTTTGATCATTTTTTGGATAAGGCTAATCATCCTTTTCTCGCTTTATCCTTCTACAACCTGGTGCCAAGCTGTCAGATCTGTAATTCCAGGATGAAGGGTAGCGCCCGTTTCAGTGTGAAAACTCACCTACACCCCTACCTTGCTGGCTTTGGCGACCTGGTCCGGTTTCGATTGAAGGTTCTCGATGTGAGTTTTTTTCACGGTAATCTTCTGGCAGGAAAGATCGAGCTTCAGGAATCCAGCTTCAAAACAAAAGCTGAAGCCGATCTGATTGCTAAAGCCAGGAATAATATCATGGATTTTAAACTGGAGCATGTATACCAGGAGCACAGAGATGTGGTGTTCGAACTGATTCACAAATCTTTTCTATACCCCAGAAGTTATCTGGAATCCCTCTCCAAAATCTCCGATCCACCGATTTTTCGCACAAATGAAGACTTGCTGAGATTTATTACCGGCAATTTTGTCGGAGAACAGGAGTTGCTACACCGGCCGCTTTCTAAATTGACTCGGGATGTGGTTTTTCAGTTTGGGTTATGAGACCAGGCTATCCGCCTTTTGTAATTCTACGATAAATGGTTTGCTGCAAAATTTTCCAGTGATTCCGTATTTGTCTTTTAATCGTGTCGTCACCATTTACCTCCTTCATGATTTTATCGGCTCTTAAGGCATATCCAATGAAATTGCCCCAATATTTCTTCACAGTTCTTTCCCGCACCAAAATAAATCTATCATTGACTTTGTCATATTTCTGACGGGTAATCATTGTAGTAATTTCACGGGCTCTTGCTCCAGAACAGGTATAAGAGCGATAAAGCTTACGTCTAAAGAGAATTAAATTAAGAGATGATTGCTTCTCTTGGACAGCCTCAATTCTTCGAGCTTTAGTTTTAACAGCATATTTCATTCTTCGATAGAATTTTGAGATATTCTTAGAATGAAGACATACTTTTTGCCCATCAAACTCAAATCCGAGATATCTGAAGGCTGCATTATTCTTTTCTACTTCCGTATCCTTGATCTGGCATAGTTTTGTACAAACTATCCGCGATCCATTTTGTTTTTTAAAGCGGCAAATCTCAGTTTTATCCTTGCTAATTTGCAGTCGTAGTTTTTTGAGTTCGCTATCTACAAGCAATTCCACCTCTTTGCGCTTTGATTCGTTAACGACAATCACAATGTCGTCAGAGTATCGCCTGTAAAAGCCGTCAAATTTTTTGACTACGATCTCATATATCTTTCTATCAAAATTTAACAAATACAGGTTAGCTAACATTGCACTTATCGCTAATCCCTGTGGAATTCCACAGACTTTATTTTTGTTGTCCAGCTTCTGATTTTTATAGATGCGGATTTTGCCCTCCTTAATAGCTTCTTTAAAGTGCTTGGGTGATTCAAAATAAGCGTAAATCCCTTTCTTCCGATGTTGTGA
>JAGQXH010000274.1 GCA_020436695.1 Lewinella sp.
GCACCGTCAACCGGAGGCAGAACATCTGGATCTGGTGTTTGGAAAAACAAGCGTTTCAAAATAATGCAAACAGGACTAAAGCCCGGGTAGCATTATTCCTTCTAATCTACGTATCGCTGCATCACGTTCCTGATTCCGCTCAGCGGCACCCATAGACGCTTGTATGGCGCTTTGAGTTCATGTTCCAGTTCTGTGATGACCTGTTCCAGCAAGAATACATCCAATATCCGATCCAGGTCTTCCGGATGATCCGGCACAAAGGCCGTCCCCTTTACTTTCGACAGGTAAGCTTTCAGAAATACCCGGCTCATATACTGAAACCATTTATCGGCCCAGGGACGTAAGAGCTTTTTCTCTTCATTACGGATCTGATTGTTATTAAAGAGTCCTTCATAAGCTACGTAGTGAAAAGACCGGATCATGGTAGCCACATCCCGCAGCGGAGAACGCTTAAGCCGTCTTTCACTGTAGCGTTGGGTGGGATCCCCTTCAAAATCGACAAAAACGAAATCACGTCCCGTAAACAACACTTGCGTCAACAACAGATCGCCATGGGTGCGGATCTTCACCACATCCATTTTTCCCTGATAGACCTGTTTCAGGGTGTTGAGGATTTCCTGTTTCAGCGGCTTTATGTACGCTACTTCCGGCAGCAGTTCTTCCGGCAGTTTTTTAAGATGGCGTTCCAGCGATTGAAAGGCCTTACGTACCAATGACTGGAAGGAAGAAAATAAAGAACGCTGATAATGCAGTGAGAATTCTTCCGGTGCGAAGTCCGGATCGTTTTTATCTGCTGCCAGCGCCAGATGCAGTTCAGCTACCCGCTCTCCAAGCAGTCGCACATGCTCCACGGTGATGGTGCTGATGCGGGCCTTGATCTCTTTATCGGGAAGGATACGAGAAAAGGGCAGGTCGGTTGCTCCGTCGTTGCCCATTGGACCGAAAGCAGTCGGAGTGTTGAGTTGGATACTTTCGTAATAGCGCTTCAGATCATCCAGCAGGTACATCCAGGTTTCTCCCTGGTGTTCAACGGCATTTTGCAGGGTACCCAATACAATGGGGCCTTTATCCATTAATAATTCAATACCTCCCACCATTTGCGGAATATGAGGGAATCCCTGCTGCTCACTCAGGAATCGAATCATCTCCTGGTCGGAATTAATGGCCTGGTCCAACTTGCGGTATATTTTCAGGTAATACGTATTGTTATGCAGGATAGAAATGTTGTTGTGATGCCCGGAGTGCAACAGTTTCGAACGGTGCTCTTTGTGCTTTTTGTAATATTTGACAAAAGTTTTATTGCTGTAAAAACGGACTGTACCAAGCTGCAACTTCATTTTATGGTTCTTACCAAAATATTGGAAAAACATATCGTGCAGTTCCGGAGCCGATAGACCATCAAAAAGAAAACCAGTAGTATTTCCGATCCTGGCCGGGGCAATAATCCCCTCCGGCACCTGCTCCATGAGGTTACTGTCTTCCAAACTGCCTTTGAAGGAAAGTGCTATCTGGTACACATCAGGCAAACCACTCTCGTAGTTCACTTCCAGGATCAGCCAGAATATAGTGGGGTCGCAGGGCATTACAAACTGCTCTATTATCCGCGTGCTGTGTACTTCTTTCCCGTTTTCCGTAAACCAGTCACTACGGATCAGGTAGGCAGGTAGTATCCCGTTTTCGAGCTGTTGTCGGAAACCGTTGGTCAGTACATCTTCCCATTTGTCCAGTACTATCGTTTCTATCGCATCCTGACCATCACGGCTGATTTTTTCTTTTTTTAGCAGGAACCAGTAGTAGGCATGAGGGCTAAGGGTAAAAACGTAATCACGGTGTTCGGAGATAGCCGGGAATTTATTTCTACTGAACACTTCTATCGGAATATAATTGGAAAATTCATTCAAATCCAGCTCGGCTACCTGTGAAAAACGCGACAGGTTGACCACTACCAGAATGGTCTCATCTTTGTAAGATCTGGTGAAGACCAGTACCCTAGGGTTTTCCGAGTGAATGAATTCGATATTTCCGCGACCGAAGGCGTTGAAGCGTTTGCGCATATTGATCATCCGCTTCGTCCACCACAACAGAGAGGAACTATTGGCCTGCTGGGTTTCTACATTGACCGAGCCGTAGTGATATTCCGGGTCCAGGATCACCGGCAGGTATAACTGTTGCGGATTAGCCTTGGAAAAACCGGCGTTCCGGTCCGGCGACCACTGCATGGGCGTTCTCACTCCATCCCGGTCGCCGAGGTAGTAGTTATCTCCCATCCCGATCTCATCTCCATAGTAGATCACCGGAGTGCCGGGTAGGGAAAAGAGCAGACAGTTGATCAGTTCTATTTTCTTGCGGTTGTTCTCCATCAAGGGTGCCAGTCGTTGCCGTATACCGAGATTGATCCTGGCCTTGGGGTTCTTGGCGTACACTTTGTACATGTAATCCCGCTCCTCATCCGTAACCATTTCCAGCGTGAGTTCATCGTGATTTCGCAGGAAGATCGCCCACTGGCAGGTCTGCGGGATATCAGGGGTCTGATCGAAAATATCCGTGATCGGATAGCGGTCTTCCATCCGCATGGCCATAAACATCCGCGGCATGATAGGGAAATGGTAGTTCATATGGCATTCATCGCCCTCACCGAAGTAAGCCGCCGAATCCTCCGGCCACATATTTGCCTCTGCCAACAGCATTTTTCCGGGATGATGCTCATCAACGTACTTGCGCAGTTTTTTCAGGAAGGCATGGGTTTGCGGCAGGTTCTCACAATTGGTGCCTTCGCGTTCAAACAGGTAAGGTACCGCATCCAGCCGAAATCCGTCAACTCCCATTTTCATCCAGTAATCCATGATGTTGAACACCTCTTCCTGCACCCGGGGATTATCATAGTTCAGATCGGGCTGATGATGAAAAAACCGGTGCCAGTAGTACTGTTTGGCCACGGGATCCCAGCTCCAGTTGGAAGCTTCGTAATCCTGAAAAATGATGCGTACTCCCTGATATTTCTTCGGATCATCTGACCACACGTAATAATCCCGTTCTACAGATCCTTTAGGCGCACTGCGTGCCCGTTGGAACCAGGGATGCTGATCGGAAGTATGGTTGATCACCAGCTCGGTGATCACTTTGAGATTCCTTTCGTGAGCCGCTTTAATAAATTTCTTGAAATGTTTGATCTTGCCGTAGGAAGGATTGATGCTGTAATAATCTGCAATATCATAGCCGTCATCGCGTAGAGGCGAGGGGTAAAATGGCAGTAACCAGATGGCGGTCACACCGAGATCTTCCAGGTAATCGAGACGATCGAGCAAGCCGTTAAAATCGCCGATGCCGTCGCCGTTGTGATCCATAAAGGCTTTAATGTGCAGTTCATAAATAATAGCGTCTTTGTACCAGTGGAGGTGGTCGTCAATCTCAGTTTGGGTTTCTGTCATAGTTTGAAATCAATATATGGGTGCTCTCCAAAGCGATATTCTCTGAGCCGTTGCGGTTCAAATAAAAGAAGATTATCAAAAAAACATGGCAGATGGATAAGGCTAAACGCCAGGGAAATGGCTTCCCGGCTACAGATTACTATGCTTTGGAACGTAAAATATAGGTTCCTGAAAAGGAATCACTAATTAATACGGTTTTTTAATTAGGATTGTTCAGAATTGTGGGAGGCAAATTCATATTCGTAAGAAAGGAGCTGAAAAATATTGTTGCACAGCGTCACAGCGTCGAGGCCACAATACGACCTTCAAAACGCCGTGTCGCTGTGCGTTTATACCTTTAGATGCGGGTTACCGTAGCCACGCAGGTAGTCGTGTTGGAACCGCCGTCGGAAACGGTTTCCGTAAAAGTCAGACTGTCATCGTCCAGTGTGGCTTCAACTGTTGCTGTAAATCCACCGCCTGATGCGGTTATGTTCAGATCACAACCGTTTGGAGTAAGTGGATCATATTCAGTGGTAACAATCCCTGCTTCATACTTAATGATAATAGCATCCGTGCCATCGGCAGTTATGGTAAGGGTTACATTTTCCTGCGTACCATCGCAGTCGATCGTACCTTCATACGTGCCTACCCAATCGGCCTGTTCACAGCTTGCCATCGTATCATCATCACCATCCTTTTTACAGGCAGAAAAAGCGAGTACGAGCATCAGAAAAAACGATAATCGGGTCAAATTCATTTACTTGGTTTTTTAAAATATAAAATAATCAGCCGGCAGATGGAGCAGAATGATCATGCTATACCTGCCCGCCATACGCCAATACTCCTTCAATAGCCGGCATTTGCGATACCAATTTATTTACGTTACAAGAAGTATTGTTGCCAAAACGGCTGGTGAAAAAAACGATGCTCGAAGGTATAATAGTATTTCCGCTGACGTTGCATTCCTTTCACGCCGGCATTCAGTAGATATACGGTATCAGCATTTTGGTCTTTTTTGCATATTCATCATACCCCTTGCCATATTTTTGCTTCAGATATTCATCCAGTTTAGGCGCATTGTAAAAAGCAAAGAACAGGAAAAGAAGTACTGGAATGGTAACCGACCACCAGTTTGCCGTCAGTACGGCATAAGCAGAAACCCAAAGCAGGTCGCCGAAATAATTGACATGGCGGGAGTATCTGAAGAAGCCTTCCGTGTAGATCTGCCCCTTATTTTCAGGATGTTCTTTCCATTTTTTTCGCAATAATTCCCCACCGGTATTCAGCACACAGCCGACAATGAAGAGGATTATCGCAATAATGTCCCAAATGCCGATCTGCCTGGAGGTAGGAAGTACTAACAAGGAAAACCCGATGTAGTACAAGGCAAAGGCAAAAGGCACGCTAACACTTTCTTCCCAGGGCATTTTACGTTGAAGCAAAAAGATCATCATATAGCTCATCCGTAGAAATATGACGATATTAAAAATGAATATAATGGTCCTTCTGGCTGCGTCCTGGTTATTTTCAATGTGTAACCACTCCGAGATCCAATGGCCACCATTCTGGAAAAGCAGCCAATACGATAAATACAGCAGGCCTATTTCGAGGATGTGAACGGTGATCTTTTGCGGCCAACTTTTACTTTGCTGTCCATACAGTTCCATAACTTTTGCTTTTTTACAAAGGTCAGTATCCTGGAAAGAAAGCAGCTTTACATTTGTTAAGAAATCATCTTTTCGTTTGCGTGCCGGCCCTAATGCGGGAAAGGGTGATGGGAGATAAATTAAGCATGGAAGCAATATCTTTTAAGGGCGCTATTTGTAGGAAACGGGCATAATGTTCCTCTATGAATTGATAATTTTCCGAAGCATTGTTCCGGAACATTATGGTGAACAGATCTAATATACGAACGTGATAATGTTCCATCAACCTAATGCCCCAAATGGCCCAGTCCTTATAATTATCGTACAAACACAACAGCTCTTTTCGGGTGATCGTCCATACTTCCGTATCCTGGTAAAATTGCAGATAGTATTTTGAAGGACAGTCATTAATAAAACTTTCAAAGTCGGTAATGAACATACATTCGGGCTCCAGCCAGACCGTTTTTTCTTCGCCGTTCTCGTCGTAATAAAAGCACCTGGAAACAGAAGTAGTGGCAAAGTATAACTTATCAGAGATCTCCCCTTCTTTCAAAATGTAGTCTTTAGCTTTATACGATCTCAGGGTGAAAAGATCAAGACCGCTCTTCAGTTCGTCCAAAGAGAAATGGGGATGAAATTTTAAGATCTCCTGTTTTAATAATTCCTGATCCATTGATTTGAAAGTGTTGTACAACCGTACAAAGATAGCGGTTATTCGACCTTTACGGGTATCTGGATACTGAAAGAACTGCCATCCCGTTTATCGTCTATATTCTCAACGGATTAGGGCGGACACAAAATCCCCACCGGCCTCCAAAACGCGGCTTTTACCGCTATGAGATAATTATTTTTCCACCTATGGACCACTTGTTTCTGAAGTTATTTGAGGTGTTGACTTTTTCTTACCACGTCTGGCACACCATAAAAAAGCGATACCAAAAGACCATGGTACCGCTCGGGGAAAAGACAAAAATCCTTGTTAGTCCGCTATCGCGGACTTGCAAACTTTTCTCTTACTATTAATAAGTACTAACGTACAATTTCCAGGAATGCATTACCCCAATATCGCCTGTAGCATTATCTGATACCTGTAGTACCCATTTACCGGAAGGGTTTTCTCCCTGGAATGCAGAAAGCGGTTCATCCGGCTTAAAAGACCCGGTAAAGGGGGCCTGTGCCTGTGAGATGGATGTGGAGGCCTGATCGTCGAATATCGTATTGTCATAGTTATCTCCACCTCCTCCACGCTGGCCGGAGAGTACAACTGTTGTTCCCTGGGGTGAGATCAACTCGATCTTCAGATCTCCCGTGTAGGAATGATCCAGATCTAAAAATACATTTATATCTGCCACCGGCCGGTTAAGCGTGACCGTAGCGAAAAACCGGGCCACACCGGAAGTGCCCTGCGGTGGTATCGGCATGCCGGAGCCGGAACCATCAAAAGTCTCCGCATTTTTTGTCCGCAGTGAAAAACCGGCCCCAATGGCCGATAGATAATTGTCTCCGTTTGAATGGCGGAAGGTACGACCGTTAAAGGCAACAATGCTCATATTTGCCGGCGCATCGATGCTAAAATTTTGCTGGCCGGAGCTGAAACGCCCGCTACCGTAAGGACCATAAGTTCTTTTGTTGGTCACAAGAGATAGTTGGGTAATATGAGTGGCTCCAAACCAATACCCTGATTTTCCATACATCCGGGTGATGTATTCATCATTGTCAAAGTTGATCTCATGCGCTCCGCCTCCCTGTCCACCATGCAGCGGCATTGCATCCGAACCGTAAAATGCCTGGATACTATCTATGATATCACCTGATCTGACGATCACTTTTGTCAATTTGGCTTCAGAAGAAGGATGATCTTCGAAAGCCGTACCACTTCCTCCCACCGGTGAAGTAAACTGAATACTGCTTCCGCTGATCACATCGTAGTTACTTCCGTTTTGCACCACGAACAAGTTTGCCGGAAAGATCATTTTCTTATCGCCGTGATCCACTAAGGTGCGTACCATGGTTTTAAAGCTCCAGATGGGTTTTACCCGTGAGGACTGTCCTTTGACATTAACTTCTACTTCACTATTCAAATTTAGCATATCGGGGTGTAAAAGTAGCCGCAAAGCCTTCCCCATGGCGGTAATATTGATCCGGTTCTGATTCTTCTCCGTACTGGCTACCACTTCGCCGTAATCGGCTGGATTACCACCAATGTTCAGCCAGTAAAACTGGTAGGCACGGTTTTGGCTGAGCCAAAGTCTATCTCCGGTAGAAGGCACCAGACCGGTACGTCTGTCAGCTCTTGTAGTAGAATCAAAGATCACTTTGACCGGCGTCCCGTCCCGCGTATATTTATTCATCCAGGGAATGCTTTCGGTATTTTTATTAACGGTAGACTGATCTCCGGAAGCAAGCCACTTTTCAGGATCCTTGATGACTGCAGTTGGTTGTGAACTTCCCCCCATAACTGATTTAGGTATCCAATTGTTATGATTGCCGCCGGGAAGGATAAAGGTATCATGCAGGTAGCCTCCCGGATTGCTACTTCTCTGAACATCCAGAAGCTGGTCATATCTAGCGGCTTCCCTGTTTCGGTTATAACTACTGTCATTTTCGCCCATCTCGATAAGAAAGGGAACATTCATGTAATTCTTAACACTAACGCCATTGGGATGCCCAGCCATCATATTGGTGGCACAAAAACGATCTGCCATCCGGGGCGTGATCTGATAAATGCCGTCCCCACCGGCAGAAAAGCCCATGATCATGATCTTATCGGGGTCGGCGTCTTCAAAAGCGATCATATTTTCGATCAGGCGATCATATAAGGGGTAGGCATCAGCCACGAAATGCATATTCCAGGCATTTGTAATGGCTCTTGGGGTCACGTAAATTCCAGGGCTGAACTGTCCTCCCCAAATAGTTTGCTGGTTGGCCCACTGTTGATTATTATCAGCCTCTGAGGTACTGCCTCCACCATGTAAACTGATCACCAGCGGATAGCCGTTGGTTGGTTTTGCCCCCTTCTTGCTGACGGTAAATCTCATGATATTACCATTGAAACTCACTTTTCGGATCGTTGCGGTCTTTCTTCCACTTTGCGAAGTATCGTAAGAATAGGATTCTTCCTGGTTCTCGACTATTCTCTGCGGATCATTGCGTATCTCATTTTTGTATTTTTCCCACAATGTATCTTTGATGGGGTTAAAATCGGAAGCTTTCACTTCATAATCCTGGGGCAGCCCCAATAACTCACTAATACTGTGGTTGTTGATGAGGTTCTGGATAGTTCGATCTGAAATTGGCATGACAACATAATTTGTATAAATGAAATAAAGAAGTACCTGGCAAAGGATGTGCTGCCATTGTACTGCTTACCAGCATACAATGGACGGCCAGTTATTGCTGGAACAGCATGCAATAACTCAGAGACTTATTATGGATCTCTGCAAATCCTGAAAATGAGATAAGGTATTATTTCGGAAGTGATAGAACTGTTGAGTACTTCCGTTGATTAACAAATTTATTTATATAAAAGAAAAGATTCCCGCCGAGAGGCCATTTTGTTCTGAATGGTAATAATTGTGTTCTGAACGGTTATGTTGGGCTACCAGTCTTTTAAAATTTGGAACAAATTCCCATTTGCTGTAGCATATTCCTTTTTTTGTTTACTCCAGACAATTTACAAATGGAACTTATCGAAACTTTACTCACCAATTGACTCGCCCGGTGTGATCTCCAGCCTTCGCCATTCCAAAACTTTTCCCTAATTTCACCCTCTATCACGGACTAGTATCAAACTCTAAACTTATGCCAACTTTACGTAACACCCTCACGAGTGCATTTACCATCTTCCTGTTGACGGCCTTTTCCTTACCTATGATGCAGGCCCAACTATCAGCAGGCTACGACGAAACACTGTATAACGCCCTGGAATGGCGCAATGTCGGCCCCTTCCGGGGTGGTCGCTCGGCAACCGTTACGGGCGTGCCGGGTAAACCCAATCTGTATTACTTCGGTGCAACCGGCGGCGGTGTCTGGCGGACCAAGGACGGCGGCCAGACCTATGAGAACATTTCCGACGGCTTTTTCGGTGGCTCCATCGGTGCGGTAGCAGTCAGCGAATACGATAACAATGTGATCTATGTGGGCGGTGGAGAAGTAACCGTTCGCGGCAACGTCTCCTACGGCTACGGCATGTACAAAAGCGTAGATGCCGGCAAGACCTGGACCCACATCGGGCTGGACGATTCCCGTCATATTGCCCGGGTACGTATCCATCCACGTAATCCGGATCTGGTATACGCGGCGGTGCTCGGTGATCTTTATAAGTCCAGCGACATGCGGGGCGTCTACCGCAGTAAGGACGGCGGAAAGAACTGGGAAAAGATCCTTTTCGCCAATGCTGATGCCGGAGCAGTAGATCTTATCCTGGATCCGAACAATCCGCGTATCATGTACGCCAGCACCTGGCGCATCCGCCGCACCCCTTACAGCCTGGAAAGCGGCGGTGAAGGATCGGCGCTGTGGAAAAGTACCGACGGCGGCGATACCTGGACCAACATCTCTACCAATAAAGGTTTGCCGGAAGGCATCTGGGGGATCTCCGGGGTAACGGTCTCTCCGGTGAACTCCGAACGAGTCTGGGCCATTATCGAGAACGACAATGGAGGTGTCTTCCGCTCTGACGACGGAGGCGAGACCTGGAGCAAACTCAACGACGATCGCTCCCTGCGTCAACGCGCCTGGTATTATTCCCGCATCTACGCCGATACACAGGATGAGAATGTGGTGTATGTCCTCAATGTAAGCTACCATAAATCTACCGACGGCGGACGTAGCTTTACGGCCAGCAATGCCCCTCATGGTGACCACCACGACCTCTGGATCGCGCCGGAAGACAATCAGCGCATGATCATGGCCGACGACGGCGGCGCCCAGGTCAGCTTTGACGGTGGAGAGAATTGGTCGACTTACGGCAATCAGCCTACGGCCCAGTTTTACCGGGTTACTACCGACAATCACTTCCCATACCGCATTTACGGAGCGCAACAGGATAACTCCACGGTGCGCATTGCACACCGTACCGGTGGCCGCTCTATTGGTGAGCGCGACTGGGAGTCCACCGCCGGTAGCGAAA
>JAGQXH010000275.1 GCA_020436695.1 Lewinella sp.
CACTATCATCAGCAAGTAGACAGCCCCCGACAATTTCCTGATCATGGTCTATTGAGGCAACTTTTTGATAATCCGGCAATTGCCAAATTAGTACTTCAGCAGATGAGGACGACAGTAAATACTGGCCATCAGAAGAAAAAACGACCGAGTGGACCGGCTTGCTATGACCATCAAGGGTCCTCTTGATCTTACCATCCAGATCTGTAATAAGAATATCTCCCACGGCCGAAGCAGCCACTAATTCCTCCTGATCAGGAGCAAAGGTAGCATCGTAAAAATATACGCCAGATAAGGTTCCCTTATTTGCTCCTTCCCTATTCCACAGCTTAATAGTACCATCCGATGATCGGGTAAATATAGTGCTCCCATCGGGAGAAAACCCTCCCTGATACACATTACCCAGATGTCCGGCAAGGGTAACTTCCGTTTTGTCTTTGATCCCCCACAATTTTGCCTGTCTATCCCGGGCGCAGGTGAGAATATAGTTGTTGCTCTTGTCAAGCGTGGCACTGATGATCGGGGCCTCATGAGGTAGCTCCAGCATCGTGAAATGTTTTCCGTCAGAGATGAGTGCTGCTTCAAAATTGTCGGAGTACACTATGCTAGATCGACCGTCCGTCATGGAAGAGATCCCTATGATCCGTTGCAGAGATCGCGGCCAGATTTTTTCTTTTTGCTGTCCATCCAGAGTTAGCAGACAAATCTCTGTACGATCCGTAACCAGAATTTCCTTTCCGCTTTGCAAAGAGCTGATAGATTGAATTGGCTCTTTTGAAGTGTAGACAACCCGGGAAAAAGAATCTTTTACTACTTCGGAGAATATTCTCATTTGAGAAAAAACGGAATCCTGATCATTGAGCTGCATGGCTAAGAAAGACAACAACAGCGCATCCTCTCGGTTTCCTTTCTGCAATTCGTTCTCCGCCAATAAGGAAAGCCGTAGTGATTCAGCGCGGCGTCCCCGTCTCTTAGCCTCTTCAGCATTCAATTCCGCTTGCAATCGAGCTTTTCTTTCTCTCTCCTGAGCTTCCTCTGCTTCTTTTTGGGCTACGACAGCTGCGCGTTCCGATACTTTAGCTTCCTCGATTAGCTGTTCATAAAAAGCTTTTTCGGCATCTACCACTCTTTTAAACCAAAGATCAATATCATCATCTTCCGGGAGTTCGGGGCAGCGTATGGCCGAAACGAAAGCACTAAAGGCATTGGCAAATTCTTTATTGTTTAAGTATGTAATACCGATAGATCGAAATTCACGATAACAATCCTCCGTTGTTTGTGCCGACAGAACGGTAGATAGCAAAAGTCCCACAATTAACAGGTAAGTTCTCATATGGCTCAAACTAAAAGATTATTGTAAAATCCAAACCGGCGCTGAAAACCGGCCCATCGGATGCAAACCCGGAAGGATAAAAATTGGGGGTCAGTTGCCAACTCACATCCGGCTCCGGGCAATAGATATCAAATATCTGCTGCCGCTTTTTCAGCCTGATCTTTTTTTGAATCAACCAGCCCAGGCCGGCACCGAATACGGCCAGGCCGGAAATAGTGGTCCAATTTGCTGTAGCTCGACCATTGGTGGCGCTTTCAAAATTATCCCGGATGGATTGATCCGCTTCCCGGCCCTGTTCCCAGGCTTTTTTATATTCCTGGTAAGTATTGCTACTGGATACAGTCTTAAATTTGCCGTAACTGAAAAGCCCTAACCCAACCGCCATCATCGAATATTGCGGCAATAGTTGACGGGGCCTGAGTTCCGGTCTTCCTTCTTCACAGTTTACATTTCCCAACATCCGGCCTTCGATGTAAAGGGTATAAGATTCTCCGTACTCGAGAGCATGCTCTAAAATATCATCCCACCTGAAAATCTTGCGATATGCTTTGCCTTTACCCTTTTCGGGTTCTTCCGACCACCTCCCCTGCCAGGGAGCAGCATAGCGTCCGCCCCCCGAACGGAGTTCCAAGCGCACATCTACGTCCTTTATCCCTTTGGTCTTCAACAAGGTAAAGTGGTATTTCACAGCCATCGCAGCATCTTCTAACAGAATCCCATCCACCTGCGGAAATCCATTTTTTAAGGGACTCTGCCGTAATTCTTGCTCGTCTACCTGCAACCGTAATTTTCCTCCTTCCGCTCCCAACCTCAAAGGTACTAAAAGCGTATCCTTCGCCAGCGGATACAGGTCTTGAGCTGCTCCGGCTTTGCCTCCGAACAGAAGTAAATATAAAATACTGATCGTCAAAATGCTTGTCCTCATAGCTTATTCTTGCCTTGGAAAGTATACCCAAAAATCTCGGTGATACACTTCAATAAATTTATTTTCTATAGCTCTACTTCTTCTACCCAGTCCCATATATACCTGGTTATCAATCGTAAAGCTGACCGCCTGAGTGCGTGTATCTCCCGGGAATTGAGTCATATCCTTACTCCATCCCGTATCAGGATCGAACACCCAATAGTCATTGGAGAAGCGGTTGTTTAGCCGGTCTCCAAGACCAATGAACGCCTTCTTGCCGGCTACACCGACTACAGCATTCTTCCGTCCTTCTCCCGGAAAAAAACTGTGAAATTCCCATTCCCCTATATCTTGAATGTCATCAGATTTGGGGGGATGGAATTCCCAAAGATCTTTTTGCGTAGAGGCGATACTGGATTGTCCCAAGCCCACAAAGTATCGCCTATCGACCTCAAATGCGATCGCTCCGGCTCGGCCACCGGATGAATCATTTTCCATTCCTTCATTCCGCAGCGGTAGAGGGGCCACCTTTCGCCAGGTATTAGTACTAGTATTGTATTCGATAAAATCATTGTAGAGTATCTCTTCCGGATTTGCGGCATTGCTAAACCTCGATCCGGTTCCAATATATGCTTTGTCCTCATGCGTAAAGACCACTGCCGAAACTCGGCCTGAAAAGATAAAATTGCTGGGCCCTACAATCGTCTGCCACCCGTTTCCGGGCTGCTTTAAGTCGATATAATCCAACTGATTCAGGTAATCCTGACCAATTACGCCGAAACCATAATACATTTTGTGGTCGGCAATAAAAGCGATGCCGATCCGGGTTGGTTCGAACGGATATTCCAGTTCTGGCTTCACCAACCAATGTTCGTCGTCGGGATGAAACTCATAGGTCGTATTTGAATACACCGTAGATATAGTGTCCATACCGAATAGGACCAATCCCTGCTCGTTGTAAGCAAGCCCCCATGCATCCACCAAAGACTTGTTGAAGTCTTTGACCCGTTTCCATCCGTCCCGTACCCGGAAAGAATTTACGGGACCGTCGTATTGTCTGTTATGGGTTTTTACATACAATTTATAGGAGTAGTTGGTGTTAAAGCGGAGGTCATTGAGTACAGTATCAATCCGAAGATTTCCCAGTCCTGCTCCCAGAGAAAGGGTAAAGGTATTGGTATTGCCCGGCTCCAGACTTTGATCGGAATAAATGATCCCATGATCCAATACCTGTTGCAGAATCTCCTTACCCTGGTCGTCTACGGTTTTCAATCCGAGGATGTTTGCGCTGATAAAAGCCTGGTCGTTCTCGATGATGACCGGATCTATCAGGAAGTTCCCGTTAAAGTTAAAGGTCTTGATGTCACTGAACACCTCTCGCTCTGCCGATCGGGCATATGCCTGGAAATAATAGTTCTCATCCAGTTCCAGCCCTTCGAGTGTGATGGTAAACCCTTGTGTGGAAGTAACCAACACCGCATCAATTAATTTACCGTCACTTACATTGAGCAACGGAGTATACAGGAAGCCTTTTTCTTCCAGTTCTATATCGAGTACCTTACCAGTTTCCGGAACCACTTCAGCTTCCAGATTCAAACTCCCCCATTCCATATTGGGCTCAGGTTCGACACTGGTGATCCGGACTGAAAAGAAGTTACGCTCGGTAAACTTTTCCTTAAAGCAACCCAGTATGATCAATAGCAAAACGATCCCGCTGTATAAGTACCCTTTCTTCACCGTCGTAGTTTGTAATCCGCGTTGGTTAATAATATTATTGTTTGATCAATTTTCGGCTTACATATTCTCCCCTGAAGACAATACGTAACAGATAGATCCCATCTGTGAGGTCACGAGCGTCCACCCGATAGAGAGTTGGCCTTTGTGCCTTCCAGTATTCCTTCAAAAGCAGCTTGCCTCGTAGATCATAAAGTTGAATGATCATATCATCAGCGAGCGTTTCCGGTAACTCCACCTGGAAACTGGAACTGGATGGATTAGGGTACACCCGCACTTCTTTTCCCCATATAGGCTCCGTCACCACTGTAACTTCTTCTAAGATAAAATTTTGTTGCAGCACGCAGCCATTCTGATCTTTCACCTCCAATGAATAGGCACCGGAAGTCAATCCGGTTAGGGAGGCTGTGGTAACTCCCGCAATGAGGGTCGTGCCGTCTGTCCAGGTGTACGTATAAGGAGGCGTACCGCCGGATATGGTCACCGTGATGGCTCCGTTATCTTCATTTGGCGCAGGCTGCGTCAAAGTGCTATCCAATAATTCCGGAGCACTATTGATAAATAAGCTGACTGCAGTGCGTTGGCTGGAGATACAACCGTTCTCAATATTGATCGCTTCTGCATAAAAAGTTCCTGCATCGTCCGGCTGATATGTAGCGCTTTCTTTCTGTAGCAATGTCCCTCCGCTGGCCTCAGTGTACCAGTTGACGGTTTCCCCCTCGTTCACCTCCACTACTAATTCCGGTTGGGGATCGCCGGCACAAATACTGAGATCTCCCAAATTTACAGGATTGTCCACCTGCGGGCAACTACAATCGTGAGTAAAACTGACCATATCCTCACAGCCAGTCAGAGAATTAATGAGGGTCAAGGTGACTGTCTCACCGGTCGGCACCTTACGAATCTCAAACTTTCCGCCACCCTGATCTTCCACTGTACCCCGGTCAGTTCGAACTTCATCTCCGTTCGTCTCCAGGTTGAAGCTATAAGAAGATAGATCGCCACTGCATTGTGGCGTCGACGCCGTTGCCGTTGGTGCAGCCTCGATCAGTATCGTTTTTTGATCTCCTTCTACACATAAGTCTTCTAAGGATGACTCCAGGCTCAGTACAATCTCTCCCACATAAGCAACCGGCGGCGTATAAACCGGATTCAGGGAATGGATACTTGGGGAGAAAGAACCTCCTTCTACAGAAGACTTCCAGGTAATATTTCCGGCACTAACTACTGCTCCTTCTAAAACTACACTGGTGTTGACACAGGTCGTCTGGTCTTGCCCGGCAAAAACTCCGGGTTGTTGAATGACGGTCAAGGTGATAGCGTCATTTGCAGAACATTGTCCTGGAGCATCAGCTTCCAATTTAAGAATAATGTCTCCTCTGTAACCAGCAGGAGGATTATAGATAGGATGTAAAACATTAGAACTGGGGGAAAAAGTACCGCCGGCCACTGATGCTGTCCATTTTACAGTTCCGGCACTGACGCTGGAGGCACTCAATTCAACACCGCTATTTTCACAAGTTGTCAGGTCTGCTCCGGCAGAAACAACCGGTAATGAGTTGATCGTGATGGATACTTCATCGGAATCCATACAAAGGCCATTGATTACCGATTCGAGATTCAATATGATCTCACCCTGAAAACCGGCCGGTGGAGTATATATCGGGTTGATCGAATTGGCGCCAGGAGAAAAACTTCCACCCGCAACGGATGCACTCCACTGGACGATTCCTCCACTGACCGAAGCCTCATCCAGGAAAATAGCTTTGCTGCCACAAATGGCGATATCCTGCCCGGCATTCACCGTCGGTTGCTGTGTTACAGTAAGCAGCCTGTCATCTGTTGCCTCACATCTGCCATCTACAATGGATACCAGCTTTAACGTGATCTCGCCCATAAAGCCGGGCGGCGGCGTGTACATCGGTTCCAAAACTGTGGTATTGGGACTGAAACTACCGCCGGCCACTGAAGCCGTCCATTCGATATTGCCAGTGCTGACCGTAGCTCCGGTCAGAGATACTTCGCTGTCCGTGCAGATAGAAAGGTTCGGACCGGCCGCCACATCAGGCTGAGAGGTGATGGTCAACAAACGTTGATCACTACCCTTACATAACCCGTTCACGGAAGATTCCAAACTTAGGGTAATCTCTCCGGCAAAGCCGGGTGGTGGAGTATAAATAGGTTCCAAGACCGAAGCATTAGGACTAAAACTGCCTCCCGCTACTGAGGCCGTCCAGCTTATATCACCCCCACTGACCGTTGCACCATTCAAAGAGATAACAGTGCCGGAACAAGTACTCAGATCGGAGCCGGCACTAACTATTGGCGCATCAACCACTATAATGGTAATAGCGTCACTTCCCGTACAGCTAGGTGAATTGGATACACTGACCTGATAGGTGGTGGTCTGAATAGGGCTCACCGATTTGTCAGCACCGGTGCCCAGGCCATTATCCCAACTGTAGGTATACGTTCCGGAGGGATTGCTTACTATTGTAGTTAATTGTACGGTTTCTCCCGCACAGATCGTAGTTTTATCGGCATTGATACTGGGCTGCGGTTGGTCCTGCCAGTTGATCTCTATAGTGTCTGAGGCCGTATAGGTGCAATTCCGGTTGTCGATTCTCAGAATATATTGCTGAATGCCCGGGCTTGCGGCAGCAAGGCTGGTAGTACTAGTCGTATCCCCGTTACTCCACCTGAACCGATAACCCATTTCGTCTTCCATTGCAATATTGGAACGAAGTACAACCGATTCCTGCAGGCAGAAGGTCTGGCGGTCATCCGGAACCAAAATTTCTACATCTTCCTGCACACAAATCCCACTTTGGTATACGGGCACCAAGACAGTCTGTACGACATTGTCCGGATAAGTGAATGTAAATTCCAGCGTGTCTTTCCGGGGTAGAACTGAGGTGTTTTCCAGAATATCTACTGCAATCCGCAGGGAGCCCGCTCCTTCGCCGAAAGTGGTTTTCGGAACCACAAATCCGGAATTATTCCTAACCTTCAGGGTCCAGGAGGTATTGAAGTTCAGGGTGAGACCCGAGGTATGTTTCTCAGAATTGCCTTGCAGACGAGGAGGCGAAACTATGGAGGAAAGGATCTGAGTTCGCTTTAGTTTCAACACTTCACTTATCCCTCCGGGCATGAAGGTATTTGAGGCTGTAACACCAGCAGCCGATGAAGTATCCGCAAAAGTGATCTCACAAATACTGGGTAGCGGAGTAGTACGAGACACATCTCTCCAGATCATCTCCAGCTTATCTCCGGGCTGGTAAGAACAATAACTGTCATCAGCCGGCAAATCAGCCGGTAATTCGAATATCATGGGACTAACCCCATTCCAGTATCCTACCGCTCCAGTATCCGCCACCACCCGAACTGTTTCACCATCCGGCCGGTACAAGAAAGCAAAATAATCACTCGTCTGATCGTAAGGGGTATTCACCTGCTGCCTCAAGCCTACTTTATGAATGGCCCCCGGATCTTTATCCAACGGGCAGATTTCGTCTGCCACATCACCAAATGAATTGATGAAATAATCCTGAAGTGGCGCACAATCCAGTTCAATGGTGAAACCGGCATTTCCCACGGTTTGCTCCCGGTCAACAACAATATAATACGTACCAGGCGATAAAGTCACCCGATCTATGACCGCCGTTGTACCACCCGAGGCATCGGTTTCAGCGAAAGCGATACAATCCCGGCCGCAGAGAAAGTTATAAAGAAACACGCCTACCTGTTCATCAGGATTTTGGGTGTTTACCCGTACACTTACATCAGCGTAGTCGGTGAGTTCAAATTGGTATTCAACTTCCTGTCCCGAATAGTTCCTCACACCACTATAGCACTGATCATAAGCTTGTTTCGCCGATCCGACGACGGAAAAGATACCTTCTCCGGCGGGAATCTCGCCCTCAAGCGTCTGGCCACAACTGATCGGTTCGGGATTGCCCGAACAATCTCCTTCCGGAAATACAACGAAACTATAGTCATTCGGGCCGCTGCTGGTCACTACGATGTAGAAAAAACCCTGAAAGGCCGTGAATCCACCACCATCCAGATCCACAAACTTTGCTGTACAATTACCCTCGGAATCACATGTGCAGAAATACGAAAAAACACGGGTGTCGGCGTTCTCCCCGCTATTAAAGCCACTTATGAAAGGAGAAAGGTCGTCATCATTATAGAGTACATAGATATCTGCATATAGTGGATACGGCACGTTACCTTCGTAAGCAGCAATGACCGCAGAATCGTACCGCAGTTGGGAGGGGGCGAGGTCTCCTTCCTCAATCTCCCTATCAACATTCTGTGCCCGAAAAATATAGGAGCCGCCATAATCGCAAATGGTAAAGCATTCTTCCCATTCGGCGGAGGTGTAGAGCATTCTTCGGGCAAAATTCCGATCCAACTTCACACCTTTCTTTAAACAGACGTCACGATCTTCAATTTGGATAGACTGTCTAGTGCCCCACAGACAGATGTTATCAATCTGGTATCGAAGGTTATCCCCTGACCAAAAATTAATACCGGCCAGTTCATTACTGTCAAAAACTTTCCCTTGGCTAAAAGGCCAGGAATAAATAAATTCATTGTTCACCCATAACTCAGCTACATCCTGATCTAAATCCAGTATCTGCATGACGTTTACCCATTCTACCGATCGATCAAATTCAAAATCAATCACATCATCGTCATATGGATCGCCGATAAATAGTCTTCCGGTAGCATTATCGTAAAATTCTACTTGATAAGCATAGTTCCCATACGGCAGGCCTGATTGTGGGTTCTGGTGCAAAATATGTAGATAACCACCAAAACCCGGTTCCATCTTCATACGCCAGGAAAGGCGATATCGCCCTTCATCACGGTTGCCTAATTCGTAAATGACGTCAGTATCAGACGGTCCGTCCTCGATAAGTAGACTGTGGTTTCCGTTTTCTGAAACTACCGGAGCATCAACTGAGCTAGTCGCCCAGAGTCGCCAATCACTACTTTGTTCGGTAATATCCGATTCGTCGTACTGTTCGAAATTATCACACATTAGGATTACTCCGTTAGGCTGATCTTCACTGGGTTCCACACAAGGGGTGGAACAATTCATCTCAATGTTGTATCTGCCCTGTTGCTCGGAGGATATCCCATCCACCACCAGGTAGTACGTACCGGGATTTAAAGAGACATTGATCTGTTCGGAAAAAACACCCAGCGTGACATTATCCAAGGTACTGGATGCTTCACACACAATGGCTTTAGTGGGGCCAGTATAATTTTCACCCGGTTTACCCGGTTCGTTGAGGATATAACATTCATTCAACAGGAAGATATCCAGATTAATGGCATCTAGTATATCAACGGCAAATTGATAGTATGCCTTTTCATATACTTGAATTTCGTAGATGTTTTCCGGAGCAGAATAGCTGCTTTCTCCGGTATTACAAGAAGTATATTCGTTGTCGATCCAATTGGTTCCCCCAACGGTAGATTCGTTGGTCAGTATTTGGTTACAGGATAGCGATACGGCTTTACTACATTGCCCAAAAGCGGTATAATGAAATGCGAAACAGAGGCTTAGCAATAGCAGAAGAGTGCGATAGCGAATGACCATAACTATAGGGTTTTAGTTTGGTATAGAAAGTGCTCAGTTCCCCAAATTAATACTTTTTTTAATCTCTTCCATTTTTCGTATTAAATTTTCGTCTTCGGGCTTGAGTCTCAGGGCTTTTTCGTATAACCCAAGTGCCTGCTCCCGATTAACTCGATTTGCAGCATTCATGCGTATCATATCGTCGCCGCGACTTACCAGATCATTGAACTTATCGTCCAGGGTCTTTTGTGTAGCATCCAACACATCCCGTATCTTATTATCCGGTGCCAATTCGAAGGCTGATGCATAGGATTGGAGGGCGGCAAAATAATCTTCCAGAAAAAGCAGACTGTCTCCTGCCTGCATGCGCATCCGCAATTCCGTCCAGGTCTCCAGCCTATGGGCCACCATTTCTGTCCTATTTGTAGTGAAATATTTTTCTGCCAGCTCCTGCAGATCGTATAAGCGGATCAATGCAGTATCGTATTCTCCATTGAATTTAGCGGCCTCGGCTGCCCGCCATTTTTCTGCGAATAAGGCATTATCCACTTCCCGCTTGGCCTGTTCGACCCTTTTC
>JAGQXH010000276.1 GCA_020436695.1 Lewinella sp.
TAAATGTCCCAGATGAATAAATAATGAATGTCTTATATTTGCGCCACACTAACACTTCCCTTTACAATTTCTATAAGAAAAAAACATTGACCCAATATGCTCAAAAGGGTGAATGTTTGAAACATAAAATAGTGTTTTAGAGTAAAATACGTATAAGGGCAAAAATCTGGCCCGAATCCCCCCAAATGCTTACTGTACTTATATTTTGGTTTAGAAGTCTTGCTTTAACCGACACTATGGACAGGCTTTTCTTACCGTAAAGCTTCTCTTCCTTCCTCCTGAAGGATCACATCGGGAAGATTTTCAGAGAGAGTTTGTTCCTGAACATCCTGCACCTCCGTAGTAAATTGTATGGCAGGTCTGATTAGTCAGTAGTACGCTGTCTGATCTGGTCATCTCTATGCATTCTCCTTACTGAATTGCTCTGCGGTGGCGATTAATGTTAATCGCCCGACCAAGGGGCCGTTATTGTACGGCGCTTGTACGCCTATTGCTTTGTATCAACTAAAGAATTGTATTCCCAGGCGATAATTTGAAGCTTTATGCATCACGATTACACTACACTTCCAATCAAATCTCATGGTCATCGTCGACTTTATAATCACCTGTCCGGCTTATGGCTGCTGCTCAGTGCAATTGGCCTAATCCTGCCCGGGGTGACGGCAAAGGCCCAAAATAATACATCGACTCCATGCGTAGTGATCGAATCCGTAAGTTGGGAAAATGTCTCCGACTGTGGCCAACGGGACGGTGCGCTCACTTTTATCCTGACCGATGCCTCCAATGACGGCTCTACCTATTCTCTTTCCTATAATTCAGGTGGCAAGGAGAGGCAGATCAGTGGCCTTACGGCTAGGGAGGGTATATTGACCGTTACTTCACTGTATCCTGGCGACTACAATGAGCTGACCATTACCCGGGAAGTGGATGGCTGTGCCTCTGAGCCGTACCCACGGACGATCCTTATCGACCATGCTTGTGAATTGAATAACTCGCGCGGCGTCTGCGGTTCATCCAATTTCAATTATACCAACTGTGCCGGAGACACCTTCGTTTTCGATTATGATAATATCGAACCTAATACCTGGATCTATACGGACGACAACGGCTACTGCGGTATCGCCTACGTGGACGGCTGTGCGGTTCAGCCTTCTTTCCGTGCCCACTGCCTGGATTTTACCAAAATAGCCCCTACGCCATATGCCGGTGTTCCTTTTGGTCAGGGCCGCTTCAACCGCGTTATTGGCTACCAGAATGCCGGTTATACCGATGAGCTGGCCATGGAGCGTATCAACTGGGTGCTTTGTAATGCAGACACTACTACCCAGACGGCATTGAACCGTTTGTATGATGCCATCTGGTACTTTACCGGAACCAAAAGCACTACCAACAGCGTCACCGCTGCGGCTATTGCCAATGTGCCTTCCATTCAGGGAGGTATTGCCAACCAGATGATCTTTTTCATTCCGATCAATCCGGACTGGCAGCCCTTCGTGCGTGGCGTATGTTTCGATACCTGCAAACCGGATGTAACCATCAACAATACGGGAGATTGTACGCTGGAAGTATTCGTAGTAGATAGTGGGGAAACCAGTTACGGCGCGCTCACCAGCGGCAATTCGCTTACTTTGTCGTTATTCGAAAATACAGTTCTGAATATACGCACGCTGGACGGCACTCTGATCCAGTCTTATACCGTTACCGGTTGTGCGGATCAGAGTATAAATGTTGCTTCCAATAACTGCCATGACGCCTGTAACGGCAATGTATTGATCAACCCCGGCTTTGAGAATGGTACGACCGGCTGGTCGACGAATGGTTCAAACGTTACCACTACGACTACTGCCGTTGATGTGTATACCGGAACTACTGCTTTGAAACTGGGCAGCGCCAATTCCGGTGCCAGTCAATCTTTTACTTTGAGTGCTCTGCAGACGTACGAACTCACATTTTGGGCCAAAGAGCATGGTTCAACGGGTTCGTACCAGGTGGGTATAGATTATCTAAACGCTTCCGGTGCGGAGATCGCGGAGGAAGTGCTGACAATTAGCGGCAATGCCTACCAGGAGTATACGATTACTGGGCTGGCACCTTTATTTACGGCTTCCGCCAATGTATGGATCTACCGGAACGGCAGTACCAACGGCAGTGCCTATTTTGATGAATTCTGTCTGACCCTGGGAGGAGTTGCTACCCCTACTGCTTCAGTCAGTGACTGGAATTTTGATTGTGACAGCGACGCCACAGTAGATGTGATCCCGGTGGGGGCGAATTGTCAGACGATCACTACGGTGACTATCCCAAATTCAGGCAATGTCTACCAATATGTAGTAGAGATCGTTTATAAAGGAGGTAACCCGGGATCTACCATCACTTTTACCGATGCTTCCGGCAACAACTACGGCATGAACCGTACTACTCCGATCGGAAGCAGTACCAGTGTGAAAGTATATCGCGGTCTGGTAGACGGCAGTACCAGTTCGATCACGTATACCGACCTTCTGAAATCCTGCCAGCTACAGTCCATCATTGTGTATCCATTTAGGAGCACCGGTGGAAGTAGTACGATAAGTTCGGGAACCTTCACCACCTTCAGCGGATATCGCAGCTCGGAGTCCTTTACCATATCTATTCCCAACGACTTTACCTCCCGGGACATCACGGTCAATGTGCCGGTGTCCGAAATGACTAATGACTGCCGCTTGTTGTACATCACTGCCGAAGCAGGAGGTGTAAGTGAAACCGTGACCATTTATGAATCGGATGCTTCTCTTGGAACCTGCTGTCTGGCAATACCTTCCGTTACCCTGCACGATGTACCGGCAACCGCCACCTCCATAACGGTAACGGTCACTTCTCCGAGCGGCAGCAGCAACTCCTGTCCGGTGTCGGCAGATCAGAACGGTCAGTCTTTTGTAGTTGCCGGCTTTGTAACCGTAGAAGTGGAATGTGGCGATTGTGACATCGTTTCTGCCGGTACGCTTACCGGAGAGGAAGAGGCCTGCGGCGGTTATGATCCTTCGCAGATCACCGGCAACGATGTGATCAATGGTGTACCTGCCTGCCCGGCTGCCGGATCGATCCTGCTGGAACGTTATGATGATATCAGCGGGGGAGGAGTAAGTGATCTTACTTCCAGCTCTAAATATCCCAACAGTCCAGATTACACGACTACGCTGACCAGCCTGTTTGAATCGCCCACCAATATCGGCGATAACTACGGTACCCGCCTTTCCGGCTATATCTGCCCGCCACAAAGCGGAAATTATATTTTCTGGATTGCCAGTGACGATGGCGGAGAACTGAATCTGAGCACCGACAGTAGTCCGGGCAATGCGACCACCATCGCCACCGTACCCGGTTGGGCCAGCCCCGGGGAGTGGAATAAGTATGCTGCCCAGCAATCCAGTTCGATCTATCTGGAGGCCGGTGAGGTATATTATATCGAGGCACTGATGAAAGAAGCCGCCGGCGGTGATAATCTTGCAGTCGGCTGGCAGTTGCCCGACGGTACACTGGAACGCCCTATCCCGGCCAGCTATCTTTCCGCACCATCAGACGGTATCGTTGCTACCTATCAATGGCAATATCGCCTGGGTACCAGCGGCACCTGGATTGATATTTCCGGAGCTACCGGAGCTAATTATGATCCGGGCCCCATCACCCAGACTACGCAATACCGGCGTGGCGTGATGACGGACGCCTGTGGTTCGGTTTATTCCAATGAAGTCACCAAGCGCGTAGTTAATAGTCCGGAGGCTACTCTGGAAGCACAGAACGGTGACTGTCTGGGGAATACCGGAGCTATTGTGCTGACTTTTTCTGACAATCTTGGTTACAGCGGCATCGAATTCAGCCTGGATGGCGTCGATTATCCCTATTCGGTGAACGATGATGCCGGTACCTATACGATCAACGATCTGAACTCCGGCGAATACACCGTTTGGGCGCGCTGGGATAGCGGTGAATGTCCCGTTGAACTGGGGACGGTAACCGTTGGTTTTGATGATTCCGGCTGTGATGACGATTTCAGTACCCCCTTCTTCAATGATTGCGGAGAAGGTCGTATTATTGACGTTCAGGTAGCCGGTCTGATCAATAGCAGCGATAACTGTATTACAGTGGGAAATACTTCCGGCATGACCCGTCTCATCGTAGAGGTCTGGATCGAAGAATCGGATTGTCCGGGAAGCACCTTCCCCAATTACATTACCATCACTGATGGCAGCACTTCAAAAAATATTGCCGGTATTTCAGTAGTACAGGTGAGTGGTAGCACCGTAGCGGAACGCATCTATCGGGCAGAATTTACCGGTACGGTTTCCCAGGTGTGTATTTCAGAGATCGGTGGCTGTGCCGCCTCCAGTGCTGCCTTGTATATCGAGCGGACCTCCACCGACGGCTCTTCGGCTTTCCAGCCTGTAGATCACGAATTGTATGGTAGTTCGGCTACCGACTGTATCACTACCGGTCTGCAGATCGGTGCCAGTGATGTAGCTCGTGATGTAACGATCAGCGTTCCCATTCACGAAAAAGACAATACCCGTGAAGTAGCCATCACGGTAAATATCAAGAATGCCTCCAATGCAGTAGTTTCGACAGCTACGCAAACTTTCACCAGTCAAACGGCCGGTGATGAAGCGGCACTGTACACCATGACCTTGCCGGATGTTCCCGGTGATGGGATCAATGTAGAAGTGGAAGTCTGTTCGCCCAATCCCAACGGCGATTCCTTCGGAGTTGGCGCTATTGCTACCTCTTCCACCGACGGCTGTGTGGAATGCTCTCTGGAACTGATATGTGAGAGCTATACTCCGGCTACCGGTTGGGTAACCGAAGATGATTGTACAGTGGAGGTTTGTGAAGGCACCAGCCTCGCCTTGAGTGTAAATCCAAATGGTCTTACCTATCAGTGGGAAGGCCCCAACGGATTTACCAGTTCAGATCCGAATCCACCAATCAACCCATTGGTGGCGGGCGCCTATTCGGTGACCGCTACGGATGCGGAAGGCTGTGTGGCTTCCAGCTCCATTACAGTGGTTGTCAATCCGCTGCCGGTAGCGAATGCCGGCTCCGATCAACATCTCTGCGAATGTGAGGAAGTTAATTCCGGTTCCAGTAATACGACCAATCCGATCTCCAGCGTGGCCGGTAATTTCAATGCTTTTATTCTGAATGATGCTACTTTCCAGGGTGGCGATTCCGATGGTGCCGTAGCTATTGGAGGAGACATCACCCTGGATGGTTATTATACTTTCGCCGGTCAGACTGCCGGCAACTTTACAGATAGTGGTGATAGTCAACCTTCCGCACTGATCGTAGAAGGTCGGGTATATTACACGTCCGGCTCGCAGTTCTACATCAACAACAACGGCTATGCCAAGATCGGGAACCTGACCGGTTCAGGTGTGCACGACATTGACAATAACGGCGCTTCCACCAACACACAGATCACTTCCAGCGCCGGTGGATTTAACTCCAGCCCACGTATTCAGGTACAGACCATGCAACCCGGCAGTTCGGTGAACCGTTCCGGACTGATCAACTTTTCCAGCGCTTTTGCCTCCTTCGCGGCCAATTCTGCGGCGATGAGCGGGATGACGGAAACGGTGGCCAACGCCGGTTCCATCACCCTCATCCCCGGCCAGACCAATGTACTGAACCTGACCGGTTCCGAACTGGCTGGCCTGGGTACCATGACTTTTAATAATCAACCCAATGCCACTACGCCATTGATTATCAACGTCAATGCACCCGGTTCATTCACCTGGAGTGTGACCAACACAGCGGGCATCGGCTCCAACCATGGCCAATATATTATCTGGAATTTTTATAATACGACCAATCTTACACTGACAAGCGGAAGTACGGTCATCGGGACCGTCCTCGCACCAAACGCTGCCCTGACTAAAGGCAATACCGGAAATATTGACGGTCAGGTAGTAGCGAGTTCTTATGTACACGTAAGTGGAGAGATCCACAATCAGGCGTTCGATGGAGAAGTAGAATTACCTGCTTCTTCCACCGAATGCGCCGATGCCGGCCGCGAGGTGACGCTTACAGCTACAGGTGGTAGCATCTATGCGTGGAGCAATGGAGCTACCTCGGCCAGCATCACTGTTAGCCCGCTTGAAACCACAACCTATACGGTCACGGTGACCGATGCTTCCGGACAGTGTAGCAGTACGGATCAGGTAATTGTGTATGTACATCCAATGCCCACGGCCGAAGCCGGTGATGATCAGGAGATCTGCCTCGGAGGCAGCGCTACCCTTACCGCTTCCGGAGGTAACACCTACAACTGGAGCAATGGCGGTACTACGGCCGACATCACCGTTTCGCCAATCGGCACAACTACTTACTACGTGACCGTAACCAATCTTAACGGTTGTGAAGATGTTGATGAAGTGACGGTCTTTGTTAATCTTCCGCCCGATGTATCTTTTGCCGCTGAGCCAACTATTTGTAGTGAAGAAACTGTGGTGCTGACACCCACTGTAAGTGGTGGTACACCTGCTTATACTTATGCCTGGAGTAATGGCGAGACGACCGCGACCATCACGGTAAATCCCGTCGTAACCACTTCTTATGCCGTCACGGTAACCGATAGTAAAGGTTGTATGGCATCAGCTACGGTGGTAGTTACAGTAGATGCCAGTGCCTGCGCGTCCATCGGCGATTTGGTATGGGAAGACCTGAACGGCAATGGTTTACAGGATGATCCGGATTCCGGTGTTGAGGGGGTTACCGTCAATCTGAAAGACGACGGCGGTACCGTGATCGCCACTACGACTACGGCGGTGGATGGTTCTTATAGCTTTACGGGACTGATCCCCGGAACTTATTCCGTACAATTCACAGATATCCCTTCTGGTTTTGTTTTCGCTCCTCTCGATGCGGGCAGTGATGATGCCCTGGACAGCGACGCCGATCCGGCCAACAGCGGTATGACCACAACGGTTACGCTCGCAGCGGGTGATAATTACGAAGATTTTGATGCCGGTATTCTGGCGAAGGCTTCCATCGGTAATCTGGTTTGGGAAGACTTCAACGGCAATGGCCTGCAGGATGATCTGGATTCCGGGGTTGGCGGTATAACTGTTAATCTCAAAGACGCCGGCGGCACCGTGATCGCTACGACGACTACGGCCGCCGATGGTACTTACGGCTTCACTAATCTGGATCCGGGCACCTATTCCGTACAGTTTACCGACCTGCCGGCTGGATTCAGCTTTGCTCCGCTCAATGCGGGTAGTGACGATGCACTGGACAGTGATGCTGATCCGGCCAACAGTGGTATGACTGCTACGGTAACCCTGATATCCGGCGATAGTTATCAGGATTTTGATGCCGGTATTCTGACCGGTGCTTCCATTGGTAACTTTGTTTGGGAAGACCTCAACGGCAACGGTTTGCAGGATGACCTGGATTCCGGGGTTGGCGGTGTAACGGTTAATCTTAAAGATGCCGGCGGCACGGTGATCGCTACAACGACTACCGCTGCGAACGGTTCTTATAGCTTTGACAATCTGGCGCCGGGTACCTATTCCGTTCAATTTACGGATTTGCCGGCTGATTATTACTTCGCTCCGCTGGATGCAGGTAGCGACGATACCATGGATAGCGATGCCGATCCGGCGAACAGTGGCATGACCACAACGGTTACTCTTGAATCCGGCGATAGTTATCAGGACTTTGATGCCGGTATCATTACCGGTGCCTCCATCGGTAACTTTGTCTGGGAAGATTTGGATGGCGATGGTATCCAGGATGGCGGTGAGCCCGGCGTGGGTAGTGTGACCGTCAACCTGAAAAATGCCGGCGGTACGGTGATCGCGACCACGACTACGGCCGGTGACGGCTCTTACAGTTTCAATGACCTGGAACCGGGCACTTACTCTGTACAGTTTGTACTGCCCGCAAATATTGTATTCACGACCCTCAATGCCGGTAGTGATGATGCACTGGACAGTGATGCTGATCCGGCTAACAGTGGTATGACCGCAACGGTGACGCTTGAATCCGGTGAAAACTATGAGGATCTGGATGCCGGTCTGCACCGCGTGATCGATCTTGAATTGATCAAAACAGTTAGCGATGCCACACCTAATGTCGGGGATGACATCGTGTTTACCATCACGGTGACCAACCAGGGACCGAGCCACGCCACGGGAGTGGAAGTAACCGATCAATTGCCGAGCGGTTACGATTACGTTAGTGCCGATGGTAACTACGATGAAGTAAGCGGAGTGTGGACTATTGGGAATATTGATGCCGGCGAAACAGCTACCTTGAATATTACAGTAACGGTACTGGCCACCGGCGACGTGATCAACCTGGCGGAAGTAACGGCAGCCAATGAAGAAGACAGTGATTCTACGCCCGGCAACGGCGCGGATACCGATAACGACGGCCAGGTAGGACCGCTGGATAATGATGGTTCTCAGGATCCAGATGACGAAGACGACGGCGATGACGCCCGGGTAGGTGTATGCGATGTGGTTTCCATAGACCCCGTTGATCCACTTTGTATAGATGAGGGAAGCATACAATTGATGGGCCATCCATCAGGTGGATTATTTAGTGGAACCGGCGTTAGCCCGACGGGACTATTCGATCCTGCAACTGCGGGTGTCGGCACTTGGACGATCTCTTATGCCTATAATAATGGCGCCGGTTGTGAAGACGAAGTAACCATCGATATAACGGTTAATGAACTGCCGGTGATCGTAGTGGGAGATGGAGGAACCACCATTACCGATGTTGCCTGCTTCGGCGATGCTACCGGTGCTATTGACCTGGTAGTAAGCAATGGTACACCTCCCTATACCTATGCCTGGAGCAATAGTGCTGCAACGGAAGATATCGGCAATTTGACCGCCGGAAGCTATAGCGTGACCGTCAATGATGCTTCAGGTTGTGGAGCAACAGCTACATTCACCATTAATCAGCCCACAGAACTGATCATTTCCGGTGCATCGGTCGACGCCGCTTGTTTTGAACAGGCCAGTGGTTCAATCGATCTGACGGTGAGCGGTGGTACTACTCCCTATACTTATGCCTGGAGCAATGGAGCAATTACCGAAGATCTGGCAAATCTATTAGCCGGTACCTACGAAGTAACGGTAAATGATGCCAAAGGCTGTGAGAAGACCACCAGCTTTGAAATTGATGATCCGAGTGAACTGGAGATAGACGGCGGATCCGTAACTGATGTGTCTTGCTTTGGTGGTGCAGATGGTGCGGTCGACGTTTCGATCTCCGGAGGAACGCTGCCTTATACCTTCCTATGGAGTAATGGGGCAACGACAGAAGACCTTATCGGCTTAGCTATCGGCGAATATGAGCTTACCGTAACCGATGCGCATGGGTGTACCTACACTGAAGACTGGACCGTTAGTCAACCTACTGAACTGACCTTAACCATCAGCGGTACGGATGTGATCTGTAACGGTGAATCCAATGGCACGATCGATCTTGCGGTAAGCGGCGGCTCTCCGGCCTATACCTTTGCCTGGAGCAATGGTGTCACCACGGAGGATCTGAGTGGCCTGCCGATCGGTATTTATTCGGTAACGGTAACCGATTCACACGGGTGTGCCAAAACGACAAATTATACCATTGGCCAGCCGGACGAATTGGTGATCGACACCGAAGCAACCACTAAAGTAGACGTAGTGTGTAATGGAGCAGCCACCGGGGAGATTGATCTGATGGTTAATGGCGGCACCGAACCCTATACCTTCGCCTGGAGCAACGGCGCTACTACGGAAGACCTATCCGGCCTGGCTTCCGGCACCTACAGTGTAACGGTAACGGATGCTAACGGCTGTGACGATACCGCGAGCTTCACAATTGACGAAGCCAGTGATCTGTACATCGATCTGGAGGCTACGGTAGTGACCGATATAGATTGCTACAGCGATGCTACCGGTGCTATCGATCTGGTGGTGAGCGGCGGTACACCGGTCTATACTTATGCCTGGAGCAACGGTGCGACTACCGAAGATGTCAGTGGCCTGACGGCCGGCACCTACAGTGTTACCATCACCGATGCGAATGGCTGTACGGAATCCGGTTCTTTCACCATCGGAGAAAATCCGCAGTTACTGCTCACGCTTTCTCCTGATA
>JAGQXH010000277.1 GCA_020436695.1 Lewinella sp.
GATGGTATTCTACAATGGCAACATCTTCCGGCCGGTAAATACGGCCTTCATTAACTTGGATGAGTTGTTTGTCTTCCAAAGCGAAGCGGGCTGTGAATCCTTGTTTACTAAGTGCATCTGCAGCCCGGGAGAGACTGGGATATTTTCTGAGCTTCATTTTTGATTATCGTTTTCAACGTATTTCACAAAATTCATTTCTAATATTGCGGACTTTCCAGACTCACAATAAGGAGAGCCCGGAAAGTCCGGAAAACATTAAGCAGTCACTTTCCGGCTACTCAGCCATGCGTCGAGCATCCAGCTTACCTTTTCCAGGTTGCTAAGGAATCCACCCACCATATCAATGGTACCTTCATCTCCTACCTCATCTGCAGCATCCAGCGTATTACGCATATTCTCAATAAGTATCCGGTGGTTTTCCAAAATGGTGCTGACCATTTTTACGTCTTCTTCCACCTTACCCGCCTCTTTCACTTCGGCGCGGTCCAGATAGTCAGAAAACTGAGAAAGCGGTCGCATGCGCAGGGTGAGAATGCGTTCGGCGATCTCATCGATCTTCAATCGGGCATCATCGTAGAGTTGCTCGAATTTTTCGTGCAGATCGAGAAAATGCTCGCCCTGAATGTTCCAGTGAAAATTCCGGAGGTTTTGGTAATATAAATGATAATTGGCCAGTAAAGTGTTGAGTTCTTCAACTGTAGCTTTCACCTTACTTTTATCCATACCTAAGTAGTTCATTATTAAGGGATATTTGGTTTTGAAACTAATTAATTCTCGATTTTAAAACCGGAAAATCAAGAAACGTGTTCGGTCTGTTGGGTAGAATTCGGGCAATTTCCAATGCGTAGCGAACCGGAGGAAAAAAAGGTAGGTTTCAGTAGTATGCTGGAAAAATTTTGAGAAGAATAAATGATGGAGATAAAGAAAGAAAAGTGAAAAATCTCTCCTTTCGATCAAGACATTTCCACATTACCACCTCACAGCTTCATAAAATCACAACATCAACAATATGTCCATCATTGGTAACGTCATCAAAACGGCGATTGAGATCAAAAGTACGCTGACTCCCGAGATCAAGGATGCATACGAAACCCAGGAAGAGCAACTTCGGAAACTGCTTTCCAAAGCATCGGAAACCGCTTTCGGAAAGTACTACAACTTTGACAAGATCCTGGAATCGGAGAACCCCATTGCGACTTTTCGCCAAACAGTACCCATCCACGACTACGACCTGATCAATAATGATTGGTGGCAACAACAGCAGGATCAGCCGGATATTACCTGGCCCGGACAGCCTAAATATTTCGCGCTCAGCTCCGGCACCACCGGTAAAGCCAGTAAACGGATACCGGTGACCGATGAAATGCTCGCTTGTTTCCGCGCCGTGGGTATCTCTCAGGTGGAGAGTCTGACCAACTTCGATTTTCCGGCAGCGTTCTTCGAAAAGGACGTATTAATGCTCAGCAGTTCTGCCGATCTGGAAAAGCACAAGGACCACCTCGAGGGAGAGATCAGTGGTATTAATACCAGTAATCTCCCCTTCTGGTTTAACGGTTTTTATAAACCCGGTATCGAGATTGCCCGCATCCCCAACTGGGATGAGCGCGTAGCGGCCATTGCGGAAGCAGCCCCGGAGTGGGACATTGTAGCCCTGGCCGGCATTCCCTCCTGGATACAGATGATGCTGGAAAAAATCATTGAGCGGCACCAACTTGAGAACATTCACGAACTGTGGCCCAACCTGCGGGTATACGCATCCGGTGGCGTTGCCTTCAAGCCCTACCGGGAAAGTCTGGAAAAATTGATGGGACGTCCGCTTATCTACATGGACACTTATCTTGCATCGGAAGGCTTTTTTGCCTTCACGGCCCGGCCCGATACTATGAATATGAAATTGGCCCTGAAGCACGACATCTATTATGAATTCATACCTTTTGATGAAAGGGGCTTCGACGAAACGGGCACTATTCTGGAGGAGCCCGAAGTACATTCTATTGAACAGGTACAAAAGGATCAGGATTATGCCTTGCTGGTATCTACACCGGCTGGAGCATGGCGCTACATGATCGGTGATACGGTTAAATTTACCGACCTGGATAATTACGAGATCCGGATCTCCGGAAGAACTAAATATTTTCTCAACGTCGTGGGCTCTCAGCTTTCCGAGGAAAAGATCAATAATGCGGTGCAGCAACTTGCTGAACGCAGGCAGGTGGATATCAACGAGTTTGCCGTGGCCGCTGTAAAAGATGACGCAGGGGACTACATTCACCAGTGGGTACTGGGAACGAAAAATGAACTGGATGAAGAGGAAGCGGCCCGGGCACTCGATGAGATCCTGCAGGACCTGAACAAAAATTACAAAGTCGCCCGGAATAAGGCTCTTAAAGCGGTACAGGTACGCGCTGTATCTTCCCAAAAGGTATACGATTGGCTGGAAAGTCGAAAGAAAAAAGGTGGGCAGATCAAGATGCCCAAAGTGATGAAAGAGGAGATGATGGTGGATCTGCTGGAATATTTGGAATAGTGCATTGGAAATTATATCGCATCGGAAGGCGTGGCAATGCGCCCCCATGTCATCCAGGCAATACCCATAAGCCAAATCACAAATATTCTGCTCCAGAATTCGCAAAAAACCAAAAACTTCCGCAAATTCGCGAGACTTTTAAAAAACGGGGAGGACAAATGATTATGTCTTCTTCGTCTCTACATCCCAAAGTCTCAATGTCTAGTTTATGGCAGATCACAAGATCATCTTTTCCATGGAAGGCGTTTCCAAGACCTTCCCTCCCAACAAACAGGTACTGAACAATATATGGCTGTCCTTCTTCTACGGTGCCAAGATCGGCGTACTGGGTCTCAACGGTTCGGGCAAATCCACCTTGCTGAAGATCATCGCCGGCCTGGACCAGAATTATCAGGGCCGGATCTCCTTTGACGGAACCTATAAAATTGGTTACCTGGCCCAGGAACCGGAGCTGGATGAAAACAAGACCGTACGCGAAGTAGTGGAAGAAGGCGTGCAGGAGATCGTCGATCTGATGGCCGCCTACGAGGAGGTCAACCTCAAACTGGCCGAACCCATGGACGATGATGAAATGATGAAACTGATCGAAAAGCAGGGAGAAATGATGGACCAACTCGACCATCACAATGCCTGGGAACTGGATCATCGTCTCAATACGGCCATGGATGCCCTGCGCTGCCCCCCGGACGATGCCGGCATCAAAGTATTGTCAGGTGGAGAACGCCGCCGGGTAGCACTTTGCCGGCTGCTGCTCAGCAATCCGGATATCCTGCTACTCGATGAACCGACCAACCACCTGGACGCTGAATCAGTCGACTGGCTGGAACAATATCTGCAGAGTTTTCCCGGAACGGTGATCGCTGTAACCCACGACCGTTATTTCCTGGACAATGTAGCCGGTTGGATCCTCGAACTGGACCGGGGAGAAGGCATCCCCTGGGAAGGCAACTATTCTTCCTGGCTCGATCAGAAAGCCCGCCGCCTGGAGATGGAGGAAAAAGCGGAAAGTAAACGAAGAAAGACCCTGCAACGGGAATTGGACTGGATCCGGATGGCTCCCAAGGCGCGCCAGGCTAAAGGAAAGGCCCGTTTGAGTGCCTACGAAAAACTGGCTGACGAGGAAGTAAAACAGAAAGAAGCCCGCCTGGAGCTTTATATTCCACCAGGACCGAGACTGGGTGATAAAGTGATTGAGCTGAATGGTGTAAGCAAATCCTACGGCGATCGCGTACTGTTCGAAAATCTCTCTTTTGACATTCCCCGCAATGCCATTATCGGCATCATCGGACCGAATGGAGTAGGTAAGAGTACCTTGTTCCGCATCATCATGGGGGAGGTCAAACCCGATACCGGTACTGTTACCATTGGCAACACGGTACAGCTCTCTTATGTGGATCAAAGCCACGAAGAATTACAGAATGCGAATAAAACGGTCTATGATGCCGTTTCCGGCGGTCAGGACCTCATCACCGTCGGCAGCACCAGTGTAAATGCCCGGGCCTACCTCAGCAAGTTCAATTTTGCCGGAGCCGATCAGCAGAAAAAACTGGGCGTACTCTCGGGCGGGGAACGCAACCGCCTTCACCTGGCCATGACCCTGCGGGAAGGCGGCAACGTATTGCTACTGGACGAACCGACCAACGATATCGATGTAAATACTTTGCGGGCACTGGAAGATGCACTGGATGATTTCGCCGGCTGCGTGCTGGTGATCTCCCACGATCGATGGTTCATCGACCGTCTGGCCACCCACATCATCTCTTTTGAAGATGAAGCCGAGGTTATTTTCTTTGAAGGTAACTACTCTGCCTACGAAGACATGAAAAAGGCCAAGCTGGGTGATGTGACGCCACGCCGTCCCAAGTTTAAGAATGTGATCAACCGATAGCACAGAGGTTGATCGTCAAACGACAAAAACTCATGCCTCATTGAGCCAGTAGGCACAAAAAGCGGCAGCTGTTAGATCAGGTATATCTGCATCCGGTACAGTATTGCCGGTGACCGGATGATAAGCTTCCCGAAAACCTTGATCAGCCATGAGTTGCAGGGCATCTTTCTTGAGTTTCTCGGCGGCTGCATGCATGCCGTAACGTCCCAGACCGTGATACAGAAGCCAGTTGGCCATTATGGAGATCCCCCCTTTTCCGGCGGTATAAAGATCAACTCCCGGATCTGAGGGGCTATGGGTCGGACTGCTCAGATGAGGGAGCTGAAGCGGCTGAAAGACTTCTCCCCGCAGGATCTTCAACATTTCTTCTGCCCGGTCCTGATCGGGAATCTCACCTATCATTGGCATAAAGCCGATAATATTGGCTCCGGCAAGCAGTGTATCTTTCTGCAGATCGTAGGGCTGATAGATCCTCTGTTCTTCATTCCACAGCTTCTCATTGATGCTATATATGGCCAGCTCGTTCCATTGCAGCAGCTCAAGTACATCATGCCCCAAATGCGTTCCGATATCGATCAGGCATTCGTTTGACCATACGGCGGCGGAATTGAGTAAGGGGTCCTGAACGGCAACCGGACCTTTATGGTCTTGCAGTCCGGTCCAGATCAGTGACTTTGGAAAAAAGCTCTCCTCCAGATCGTTGAGCGTGATCAGTCCCTCCTCTTCCGGATCGCTTTCGGCATAGACCTTCTCCAAGCCATCAAGGATATTCGGATAGCATTCTTCCAGTATGGCATCTGCATCAACGTCCTTGGGAGCGCATTCATAAAGACCTGCCAAAACGATCCCGTAAGTGACGATCTGTCCCAAAGGTACTCCGGGCGTCGACAAACTATTCTTTGCGGGAGGGGTTATTAATTGACGAAACGAGTGCAATCCGGCATGAAAGTCAATCTGAGCCAGACCGAGGCTAACTAATGCGGCGGCAACCGGATCTCCGCCTGGGGTCGGTGAATTTTTAGTTTGTATGAGCAGTTGACCTGCCTGTTGGATCAGACTTTGCAATCGGAGGAACTTTTAATTTTAGGTTTACCCATTATTTTTACAGCCGAATAGAAACAAAGTTTCTATATATCAATTAATATTATTTGAACCAAGCACGAAAAAATTTGAATTAATTTGTGACCTGGTAACCTATCAGACGTCAAACAAATACAGGTTCTGTTTGAAAAATCTAGAGCACATGACTGCTAAAACAAAAAAATCCGGGAAAAGAGAAATGATCCTGGAAAGAGCCAAAGATATCTTTTCCGGCAGTGGCTACGAAAAAACAACCCTGGAAAATATTGGTGAAAGCTGCGGCTTAAACAAAGCTTCTCTTTATTATTACTTTCGCAATAAGGAAGAGATCTACGTAGAGGTCATCCTCAAAGAAGCTACCGAATTCATCTTACAGCTACAGGAAGAGCTAAAAAGTGTATCCGGTACGGAAAATAAGATACATCACTATCTGCTCAGCCGGATACAAAAATACGCAGAGCGACTGAACCTCTCGCAGCTCTCCATGGAGAGTATTCAGAAGGTTGAACCGATCTTTCAGGATCTTTTTCAGCAAGTTAAAAACGAAGAGATCTTATTTCTGCGACAGATCCTGGATGAAGGCATTGCACAGGGAGAGATCGAGCCGGTGGAAAGCACCGAACTTGCGGAGGCACTTTTTGTCATTTCCGATGCGCTGAAACACGAAAGAATGCTGGTGGAGAAGCCATATCCTAATCATTTATACAACTATACGAAGGTGGAACATCAGCTCAGTCTGATGCTCCGTCTGCTGTTTAAAGGAATCAGTCTTAATTGATCAATCCTACACTGCTGTGACAAGCAGGTGTCTACCAGGTCGATCAATTAATATTTAGCAGCATTGAACAGTAGTTCCAATTCAATCGTTTACCGTATTAGATAAGAATGTTAAACGTAAAAAATGGACAGACCCAGAAATTCTGAAAAAAACAACATGGATAAACCCAGAGCCCCCCGATCGCCGCTGAGCTGGATGTGGCTGGTGTTGCTGTTTCTACTCATCGGTCAGGGACTGATGTTCTTTAACAGCAGCGGAGCGGA
Source organism: Lewinella sp. (assembly GCA_020436695.1). GTDB lineage: Bacteria > Bacteroidota > Bacteroidia > Chitinophagales > Saprospiraceae > Flavilitoribacter. Next base: position 6,537 of record JAGQXH010000277.1, read on the forward strand.
GACGATCAGCTGGACGGAATTCCGAAGGGGCATGCTGGCGAATGGAGATGTGCAAAAGATCGTAGTGGTCAATAAAGAAGAAGCCGAGGTATACATCAAAGAAGACAAGTTGGGAGAAGGAGATTACGCTGATATCAAAAAGAACAAACCCGGCCCTCACTATACTTTTACCATCGGATCGGTTGATAACTTTGAGAATGCGATAGACGAAGCGCAGAAAGACCTGCCGGACAATGAACGGATAAACATAAGTTTTGAAGATCGCCCCGACTATATTGGAGGTATTCTATCCTGGGTGATCCCCCTGGCCATCATCATCGGCATTTGGGTATTTATCATGGGCCGGGTGCGGCCATCGGGCAACATGGGCGGCGGCAATATCTTTGATTTCGGAAAATCCAAGGCCCAGCTCTTCGAAAAAGACCAGAGCAAGATCACGTTCGATGACGTAGCCGGTCTGGATGAAGTAAAAGTGGAAGTCCGGGAAGTAGTGGACTTTCTGAAAAACCCAACCCGCTATACCCGTCTTGGCGCCAAGATCCCAAAAGGTGTATTGCTGATCGGCCCTCCGGGAACCGGTAAAACACTCTTGGCTAAGGCAGTAGCAGGTGAAGCGGGCGTCCCCTTCTACTCTATCTCCGGCTCCGAGTTCGTCGAAATGTTTGTTGGTGTGGGTGCATCCCGGGTGCGCGACCTCTTCAAAAAAGCCAAACAAAACGCCCCGAGTATCATCTTCATCGATGAGATCGATGCCATTGGCCGTTCCCGCGGGAAAGCAGCCTCTTTTCAAAGCAATGATGAAAGGGAAAATACCCTCAACCAGATGCTGACGGAAATGGACGGTTTCGGTTCCAATACCGGGGTCATCGTCATGGCCGCTACCAACCGCGGCGAGATCCTGGACAGCGCGCTGCTGCGTCCCGGCCGTTTCGACCGGCAGATCTATCTGGAATTGCCGACTAAAAGTGAACGATACGCTATCTTCCAGGTGCATACCGCTCCTCTGAAGTTGGCTCACGATATCGACCTGCATCAGCTGGCCGGACAAACACCCGGATTTTCCGGAGCTGACATTGCCAATATCTGTAATGAAGCTGCTCTTATCGCCGCTCGTAAGAATAAGGATGCCGTGGAATTCAGCGACTTCATGGACGCTACCGACCGGGTGATCGCCGGTATGGAAAAAAAGAATAAGATCATTTCCGAGGGAGAGAAAAAGACAATTGCCTACCATGAAGCCGGACACGCAACGGCCAGTTGGTATCTCAAATATGCCGATAGTCTCCTGAAAGTATCCATCGTACCCAGAGGACGATCCCTTGGGGCAGCCTGGTATCTGCCGGAGGAGAATGTGATCTACACCAAAGATCAATTCCTCGATCGAATCTGCGCTACCCTGGCCGGACGGGCTTCGGAGGAGATCCACTTTGGAAAGATCTCTTCCGGCGCTCTGGATGACCTGGAAAAGGTTACCAAACAGGCTTACACCATGGTAGCTTACTACGGTCTGAACGATAAGATCGGTAATCTAAGCTATTATGACAGCACAGGGCAGTATGAATCGAGCTTTCAACGGCCATACAGTGAGGCCACGGCCCAACTAATTGATCAGGAAGTTCGCAAACTGGTGGAAACAGCCTATGCACGCACCAAGAACCTGCTGATCGAACATCAGGCAGAGTTGGAAACGCTCGCTGAATTGCTCCTCTCTAAAGAGGTGGTCTACAAGGAAGACCTGGTCCGGATATTCGGAGAGCGCTCATTCCTGGAAACAGAAGCTGCTTCGTAGTTAATCTCCGGTAGCGGAAACCATTATTCACAATTCGGCAAGCAAAAGAATTCTGCCGGCTCGTATAAGCTCAAGTGCAAGATTCAGGATCAAAAGACAGATGCATAAAAATTTTGATCCTCATCTTTGCACTTGAGCTTTTCCATTTTCAGCATCATTTTAAGTCCTCAACCTCGCCACTAACTTTAAGTAGCTGTAAATCAACACTTAAATATTCAATATTTCTTTCCTATCCAGAATAAAAAACAGTATTAATTGCCATTTATATGCCCAACATATCCGTTCCCGGAAAAATTGGCCCATTTTTTGGTATATGCTAAATAACAACAATTCCAATCTACCGTGATCAGGGTTTCATAATCCTCAGTCCGTCTCACAAACGTCATCCTTTCCTTGCCCAAAAGGCGCTCTTGATTATTACCAGTAAAGACGGATCACCAGTAAAACTAATCCAGATGAATAATTCGTACGGTTAACGGGCATGTCCTGTTAAACAGTAACCCCTATTTAATTCATACACAAAAACTACCAGGTCATGTTATTAAAAAAAATGATCGATGGAAGTTTAGCAAGCTATTTTTCGCTAAATTTACATCCTACTTAGGTACAGCTAATTCTTTATAGGCAAGTTTCTCTCTATTATTCACGACAAGCTATAAAGTAATGGCTAACTACAACTCCAACTTCAGAGCACCTGACGTTGCAATTATCGCCCCGATCTTTAATGCAGCGGACGAAGTATTACTCTTCCTGGATCAACTTGAAGATTGTCTGAAAGAACTACCTGCTTCCTTTACCGTGTTGGTTATTGACGACGCTTCCGTAGATGCTACATTTTCTCATCTGAAGAATTTTCAGTTCACGGCTTCCAATGTACATCTGCACGCTGTACATATGCCCTTTCATTGCGGCATGCACGAAGCAATTGCCCGGGGGCTTACGGTTGCCAGGCAATTAAAATGTCAACGGTATATTATCATGAAGGCCAACGGTGATGACGATCCCCAGGCTATTCCTGAACTCATCAGGATCAAGGATAAAGATGCGGTGATCGTGGATCGGGGGCCACGCACGGAAAACCTGCTATTCTGGTTGGCCTATCGCATGTATCAGTTCCTGTTCCGATTATTCACCAGTCGTGAACTGATCAGTGGCGTATATTCCATGATCAGCCGGCGAACGCTGGTCCAGTTGACCCAATCCTCGTTTATCCACTATACGGCCCGGTTATACAAGCTGAAATTGCGAGGAGGGAAAATACACTTTGAAAGAAAGGGGCAAAAGACCAGTTTTCAGCGCGAGTGGAAGCAATTGTTTCGTGACAGCATCGGCTCCTATATGGAATTCGGCGAAGAAATGCTTTCGATCTTTCTCAAGTTATCGCTTACTTTTGGTTTTCTGCTTTTCGCCGGTGCCCTGGTCAGCGTCTACATCCATTTTTTTACCCCCCAGAGTATACCGGTATGGTCGATGATCACTATGGTTGGATTCCTTAGTGCGCTGATATTATCAATAGGAGTATTTGGAGTCGGAGTTTCTCTGTTGCATAAAGTCAGATCACGTACCGGTTTTACCGTTTCAATAAAGAAGGAAAGCTCCGAGGCTCAGTCAGATGTCTTACCTACTCCCCGGAGAGCACCGATCCGTTAGACTGTGATTTATCAAGCATAAATATTATCGCAACAAATTCACTTCCCCTTGTTCTACCAGTTGATCACCACCTTCCAAATCGATGATCAGATAATAGACATATACACCGGCGGCAGCAGGTTGGCCGTTGATGGTACCGTCC
>JAGQXH010000278.1 GCA_020436695.1 Lewinella sp.
ATCAATATCTACCGTAATATCCGGACAACCCGGGGTTCTGCAGCTCAACTCGGCCCGGCTGTCGGGGCATGGCCCACCATTTTCCAACAACACTTCTATTCGAACTTCTTCACCGGGAATGAGACCGGTAAACACCATACTGGTATCTGAAGTCTGACTTCCTGCAGGCCCCTGCAGTACATTGACCTGATAGCTGCTCGCTCCCGGTATGGGAGCCCAGGTGAACAGGATCTGATCGTCGGTGGCGTCGCAGGTGATCACCGGATTGGGTAGAGCGGCAGCAACCTGAATAAATCTTGTTACAGTAGGTGCGGTACATTGGCCATCATCTACATCCAGCGCAATTTGCAGATTTCCCGGTGTATCCATCGAGACGTTGTGAGGGCCGGGACCAAGAAGCCCGGGATCTTGTATACCGTTGAAAGTCCAGGTAAAAGTAGCGTTAGCCGGAAAATTTCCGGTTGCTTCCAGTTGTATTGATTCACCGGTGCAGGTTTGGGAGGGAATGACAAAATTGGCAATCAAAGGATCCAAAACCGTAACGGCAATACTGTCTTCATAAATGCAAGCCCCTTCGGTATAGCGGGCTACAATAAAATTGTTCTGTCCACTTTGTGAAGCATCCGGAGTCCAGGTGCTGCCAGATACGTTGTCTCCGCTCCATCGGAGGATGCCGGTACCGTTTCCTCCGGTGATCGTTGCGGTGAGGTCAATCGGCTGGGCATTTGGATCGGGGCAAACCGGATCGATCGGTATAATGGCAATATCTACCGGTGGGCAGTCCAAGGGGGTACAGGTTTGGGTAGCCGTTCTGGTATTACATAAGCCTGCTCCTTCGGTGATCACTTCTATGGTAACGTCCTGGTTGAGGCTGAGCCCGGTCACCTCGTACGAGGTGGTACTTATCCGTGTACCCGGAGGGCCCTGTAGTACGTTCACCTCGAAAGTAGCACCCTGAATATCCTGCCAGCTGAATAGGATACTGCTGGGTCCGGGAGTACAGTTGATGATCGCTGCTTCGGGTGCACCCTGTACATTGACGAAACGCACTGCCGTCTCGGAAACACAGGAACCGACCTGAAGTGCCAGACTTACCATTTTGGTGCCACTGGTCGGCCAACTTAACTCAACATTGCCTATTGCCGGATCTCCATTAACGATGGTGGCACCGTCAAAATCCCAGATCAGAATTGTGTCTGAATTAGGCGGAATTGGTCCGAATGCGAACGCTGCTGTCACAGATTCATCTTCACAGGCCGTAGTCGGTATGGTGAAATCGGCTACCGGAGGTGGGATCAAGTCAAAGGAAACACTATCGGTAACCACACAGGTGGCGGATTCAAATGTAAGATAGACCCACTGGGTTTGTCCGGCCATCGAAGGGTCTACAACGATCCGGGGTTGCGTAGGGTCAAAAACACCGGCGCCTGACCAGGTCAGCATACTCGGTGTGATGGTATCGCGCAGATAGTATTCCAGGTCGATGGTATCAGTGGTCCCCCCGCTGATACAGGCCGATGTAATGGGCAAGATGTCAATGAGACTGCCGTCACAGGCTGCTGCCTGGCAAATTGGATCAATAAAATTGCCGTCGCAGGTATTCTTACTGGTAGTGACCATACGTACCTGTACGATCTGCCCCGGCATCAGGTTTTCGATGGTATAGCGATCTTCCACGGTATCAGCGACTCCATTTGGGCCACTGATCACAAATACGACCGTGGCACTTGAGTTGGGGGGATCTACCCAGTCGTATACTACTCTTTCCAAGGTGTTATCGCATTCAACCATGGGGATATCTATAGTTGGGTCGAGGACGAGCTGTTGAATAGCCGGTGGCGACAGACAACCGTACTGCTCGTATTGCAGACTGATGATCTTGCTGCCCGGTGAATCCCAGGTGACATGTAGCAGATCCGGACGCCCCTGCTCGACGCCAATACCACCGGCAAGATCCCAAACCAGATTGGTGGTTGCCGGATCGTATGGGCTGAGTAATTCAACAACGGAGAAGCTGTCTTTACACAGATGACCATTTTTTTCAAAACTGGCCTGAATGAACGGCGGGGATAAACGGGATAAGAGGAATGTAGTGGAATCGGTATAAACGCAGGCTCCTTCCGTGTAGGTATAATTTACCTGGTGTTGTCCTGGAAGTGCAAATGTAGTACGAAAGATACCTTCTGTTGGGTTTGTGATGTGTGGGCCGCTCCAAACGCCGGTACCGGTGCCGGCACCTCCGGTGACTTCTACATCCAGATCAATTAGACTGGCGGTGGGGTCGTAGCAGATGACGCTGTCAATTAAAAAATTAATTTGTACATCCGGACAGTTTCCTTGCGCATAAAGAGTGGATGATAGGCACAATAAGATTAGTCCCGACAACACAGGTAAGACCCTGCGTCTCAGGTGTTTCATAAGGACCATGATGTGTTAATTGCGGTGTTTGTTCAATATAATTCAGCTCCTGCGGGGGACAGTCGCCACTTGGGTGAACGTTCTCTCCTAATATGTTGATGCGGGTAGAATGAAACTTATTGAAAAAAGATGCGAAGGAAAATATTGTCTATTGTTGTGTATTGTACTTAGTAAGGGATTAGAATACAACCGATTCTAATGAAGCTGTCATTTTGAAGTGCTAAAAATACAGAAATTTTATAAACCTGAGCGCCGGGAGGGGCTTTTCTTCCATTCAATACGAAGAAATGGTCTTTAGGTTGCAACCTAATTAATACACCACGGCCAGTTCGCCGCTCAGTATCACTCGTTCTCCACTCGCGAGCTCTGCTTCCAGTGCATACACCATTACGCCACTGGGCACCAGTATGCCTCTAAAGCGGCCATCCCAGGCACTTCCCGGATCATTGGCTGCCAGGTCATTTCTTTGGAATACCACGTTGCCCCAGCGGTCTACTACTTCCAGATGAAGCAGTCGTATCCCTTCGGCAGCATTGATGTAGAAAACATCATTTACGCCATCTTCATTGGGAGAAAAAGCATTGGGAATGAATATATTATAATCTCTTTTGACTTGTACATCCAACTGGGCACTGGCCCGGCATCCGAATTCGTCTACCACATTTACCACATAGCGGGTAGACTGCTGCGGCTGTACGGTAATGAGCGGACAATCTGAGCAAGAAGCTGGATTCGGGATCCAACTGAGTTCACTGATGCGATTATTGACAATGGCCTCCAACTGAAGACTGTCTCCCAGGCTGAGGATGGTCTTTTCAGCGGCAATTACCACCTGTAATTCACTCGGTGCGGTAATCACCGCGCTGAATACTTCGGTACAACCACCGGCATCCATGACGGCAATTTCGTAGTTACCCGGAGGAAGATTCTGGAATTCCGGATAATCGATAAAGGGCTTATTGTCGATAGAGAAGAGGTAAGGCGTTAAACCACCACTCGGATTGACGACACTGATCCGGCCATCGTTACTATCAAAGCAACTGGGCGGGGTAACTTCCAGCGAGGCGGTAATGGTATTGCCCTCGATCTCAGTGACCGAGACGGATCCCTGTGCCTGGCAACTGGTTGTTGAGGACACTACATTAAGGGTATAAGTACCTTCGGCGTCCACCGTGAGAACGGAAGAGGTACCCAGCAGATTGCCGGCATCATCGGTCCATTGAAAGTTGTAAGTCGCATCCAGATCGCTGCTCAACGTCAGGGTAGGATTGGCACAGTCCAGCACCAGATCAGTTCCCAGATTGACGGTGGGCAGGGCTTCGATGATCACCCGTACCTGATTCTCACTGCTTCCGCAGGGGCTATTAGCTCCCACGGTATAATTAAAAGTGTAATCCCCGGCCGGCAGATCGGCGATCTCCAGACTGGAGCTGATGGGGTTGAAACTACCCGCCGGACCACTGGTTAGTGAAGTTTCCCTCCATTCTCCATCCGGATCTTCATTTTCCAGTTGGTTGGCCAGAATGACCGTAGCTTCGGTGCCCTCACAATAGCGGAGAGTAGGTCCCGGTGATCCGGCATAAGGTGGTTTCACCACGGTGATCGGTTCTTCGCGGGAAGCGCCGCACTGATCGAGACTAACGGCATAACGCAGGGTATACTGGCCGGGATTTAATTGGGCCGGGTCCAGAGAAGTCACTGTTTGACCGTCCAAGGTCCAGGTACCGTCGGGTGTTGCCTCAGCGTGCAGCAGGTCATTCAGGATAATGATATCATCGTCTTTGCAAATCTGGCTGGGAGGTGTCCAGGTAGCGTTAAGGTCGGCGATAGTAATGGTAACGGAATCGGTGGTTTCGCAGATCTCCTGAAAAGCGATATCATCCAGTGCGAAGTCATTCCCGGCGGGGGTAAGATTGACATTGACAATACAGATCTCTACTTCCGCGCTGGCCGGTGCGGTCCATTGGGCGGAAAACTCCATCCAGGCACACAGATTGGCCGTCGCATTGAATTGATCACCCAGCAGATTACCGTCGATGGAAAACTGTAGCTGGGCAGGGTTCTCGTCATTGACCGAAGTCATCCAGGCCGAAAAGTCGTAACTGGTCCCCTCGTTCACCGTTATGCTTTGACACCAAAAGCTGTCTTCTTCTCCGGAAGCATTTACTACCATCATATTACCCGTACCGGTGGTGTGGTCACCGCAATCGGCGAATCGACGATGGGTATCCTGCGGATTATCGTCAATGGCATATTGCCCTTCGGAAGTAAGCAGCCCCAGCGAGCCGCCAGTGCCGTAGGTGTAATCACTGGTGAATCCGGTATCTCCCTGCGAAAAATCTCCATTGGTGATCAAATTGAGGGAGGAACGGCTGCGTACCGTCAGGGTGTAGGTGGTCGTGGTATTGACAAGAGCCTGGGTGGTGGCTAAATTCGGAGCCGACAGACCGGCCGCCGGTTCCCACTGCAGATCCAGAAAATCACCTACGATCAGGCCCGTTAAGGTCACATTCTGATCACTTTCACAGAAAGTCTTGTTCTCACCGGCATCTACCGTTACATCGCAGCCGTTCTGGGCCGTTAGCAGGATGGGGGAAGCCGTTAGCAGAAATGCGCTGAGGAGTAATTGGTAAAGCTTATTCGTCGCCATAAACATCTGCATTGAATGTCTCAGGTTAACGAGCTGCTCCGGTTTAGTTCGGACCAAGCCCGGATGGATATTGAAATACGGCGTAAAGGGACCGGATACCTGTATTTGATCACGGGATAGCGCCAATTGGGACTGACCAACCGCACTGCCTGTGCCAAAGGGTAATATGGATTGAATTTCAGTAGCTATCTTCCACGAGATAACAGACGCCGGGATCCCGGGGTCTGCAATTGAGAGTAGAGAAGTAGATTATGACGGTAAAAATACACAATATTTTGGTACTGGGAAGCAGGTTTTTGGTTCTCGCACCGTTGGAAGGAGATACTTGTTAAGTGATAAGATTTTCTATCAGTTGCCGGTTCTTCAGTTGCCGGTTCATTTAGCCTTTGCTAGAGAGAAATGGAATTTGCCTGAACAGCAATAAAATAAGAGCTTCGAGATGGACAATTTATGGTGAGTTAGGTAAGTCTGAGCATTGCCTGTTATGACAACTGACAATATAATTACATGAAATCTTCTTCGTCGCCCAGTGCCAGGCGTGCTCCGGCCAGTTCGGATAGGGCATGTTGTTCGCCGGTTCGGCGCGCTATTTCCATGCCTTTGGTATACACGGCAAAGGCATGGGCCGGATCTCCGTTCCGCTCCCAGAGTTTGCCCAGATGATAATACAGGCCGGTATAATGCTCATTAATATCCTGTAGCCTTTCGTAATAGGAGCGGGCCTGTTCATCATCTGATCTTTTTTCGTACTCTTTAGCCAAAGCGAATAGCACGAAGTTGTCTTCCGGATTTTCATCCAGCAACTGCAGCAATATTTTTAATCTATCCATGTATTGAATGCTTAGCGGTTGTTCAGTTTTCACTGTCTGCCCCGGCAATCCTTTTCGGGAGCTGATAGTGATCAAAATTTATGTCGTATTAGCACAAAGCTCATATGAGTTTATGCAATATTGTCGGACTCGTCTGCGTTTTGCAAAAGATTATTAATTCAAGTTGCCAGTCGTCAGTGATCAGTAGTCAGTTGTAATGAGTAATGCTAAAATCGAATCGATCACCCCAAAAATGATCAGATGGAAGCGCTCATTATCATAAGTAAGATCTAAACATCATTGATTTTTAGCACTGGCAGAACTAACTGACGACTGACAACTGGGTAACTGACAACTTCAATAGCAAAGTTGGAAAGTTACCAATAGCTAAGAACATATTTTATGAGAAATTTTTTGAAACCAGGTTCTTTACTGCTCATCTTTTTATTTCTGGGAGTACTCAACTTATCGGCACAAATGGAAGCTCCACCCTTTTGGGGAGAATGGCGGGGCGTGAGCCCGGATAATAGGGACATCCGGATCGAGTTTTCTTCCAAAGGCGAATATCGCCTTACGATCGGTGAACAAAAATTGTTTAGCCCGGGAAAATGTTGGGGCAAGGCCAAATACGAATGGGGCAAAGAAGAAGATCATTATAAAGTGACGGTTTTCGGTGAAGATGAGCCCGATATCGCTTCCCACCTGCAATTGAGCTTCTCGCAGGAAGGCCTGCTAAAGGTCCAGTTATTTTCCGATTCGGGCGAACCGATGAGCAGTATTACCCTCCAAAAGATCTAACTTCACGGGATTGTCATAATCGCCGACCAGGGCTACTTTTTTTTAAAAAAGTAAGCAAATTCTTGATATTTACGAGGATTTTATTTTAAATTTGGGACTGTGAAACATTAGAATTTTTTGGAATTATGGCCTTTGGCCACTAAAACATCTAAACTCCAAACCACATTCAAGAAATTCTAATCTTTACATCAGAGAGAGCGCGTTTTTAGGGGCCCTGTTCCATTCTGGAATCAGGGCACTTTTTTTTTCACACCTTAACAGCACCCGATGTGCTAGCTTTCCGATCTGTTTTCTATTCGTAATGCTTCTATCAGTTCTCCCAGATCCCAGGCCGCTTCGATGGAGTAGGGGCCGATTGATGTTCGCCGTAGAGCAGTGAGGTAGGCGCCGCTACCCGCAGCTTTACCCATATCATGTGCAAGAGACCGGATATAGGTCCCTTTGCTGCAGTGCACCACAAAGTCCACATCCGGTAGGGCAATACGGGTAAGTTCAAAGGAAAAGATGTGTACTTTCCGGGCTTCGATCTCCAGCTTTTTACCCTGCCGTGCTTTTTTGTAAAGTGGCTGCCCATCTACCTTAATGGCCGAGAACATGGGAGGGATCTGCTCGATATCACCCAGAAATTGTTGACGAACCTCTTCTAAAAGTTCGGGGGTAATGTGATCGGTGGGAAAGCGTTCTTCCACTTCTGTTTCGGCATCATAAGAAGGTGTGCATCCGCCAAAATGCATAGTGCCGCTGTAAATTTTAGGTAAACCCTGTAACTGGTTGAGCGTCTTGGTCGCCTTACCGGTGCAGATGATAAGCAGGCCGGTGGCCATGGGATCAAGCGTGCCGGCATGACCTACTTTTATTTTTTTTACCCCAAGCCGTTTTCTCAGCATGTATCGGATCTTGTTGACCACATCGAATGAGGTCCAGTGCTTGGGTTTATCGACCAGTAGCGTGGCTCCTGCCAGGAAGTCGTAATCGGAAATGAGGTGATCCTCACTATTCATATGAAAAATTATTGACTGCAACGAGCAAAATAAGCAGCGTAACGATCAATTGTTACTGAGATAAAATGCGGCAGCAGCAGCCGATGCTATCCAGCAATATACGGAAAAATAGGTGAGTTTACTTTGTTTGACCAGCCGGATCATCCAGACGCAGGCCAGGGCTCCGGTAATGAAAGCAGCAACGAAACCTACAAGCAGGGGAACAGCCGCTATCGAATTGGAGGTAAAGCTGCCATCCATCATATCTTTAGCCATTTTCCCCATAATAAGTGGGACAACCATCAAAAAAGAAAAGCGGGCCGACCGCTCGCGATCGATCCCCAGCATAACGGAGGTAGAAATGGTGGCACCGGAACGGGAGATGCCGGGCAGAATGGCTATTGCCTGAGCAATACCGATAATGAAAGCATCTTTATAGCTGACTTTTCGGCCGGTATCTTTGGCACGGTCAGCCAGTAGCAATAAGAGTCCTGTGATGGCCAGCATGCCGCATACCAGGAGTATCCTGCCACCAAAAAGTTGTTCGATTTCGGACTCCAACAGTACCCCGATCACCGCGGCAGGGATCATAGACAGGATGATCTTGACGGAAAAGATCTTTTCCTCATTCCACTCTTTCTGAAACAGTCCCTTCAGGATCTGCCAGATATCTTTCCGGAAAATGGCTATGGTGCTTAGTGCGGTAGCGGCATGCAGACTCACGGTCATCAGCATGCTTTGTTCTCCTACACTGGTATCCCCGAGCAGGTACTTGGCAATTTCGAGATGACCGCTGCTACTCACCGGTAAAAACTCGGTCAATCCCTGAATAATGCCCAGGATGACGGAGCGCAGAATTGATTCCATATGCTAAGTAGTTTGACGGAAATAACTGAAACAAATTTTTCTCCGTCTTTAATGCAGATTGCTGGTTGTACGTATTGCGGGTTGTACGGATGGGAATGCTGCGGGTTACGGAAACGCCGAACATTCCCGGTGAAATATGTGGGAAATTGATCGGATTTCCTGTACACTGCAGGGATATTTTACTTAAAGATTGCGTAGATCTCCACTACCAGACCGCCGAGAATAACTACCGGAGCCAGTACGGTACGGCGAAAGCTATAGATCACTTCCGGTTTCCATTCGTTCGGATTTTCCATGGCACCACCGCTCATCAGAATAATGCCCAGGATCACCAGCGCAGCGCCAGCTCCCATGAGGATATAGTGCTGTCTGTTGAACATCAGCGGAGTGGCCGGCTGTTGGGCCGAACTCGTCCTGGTTTTGGAAACGGTGGGTTTAACGCTAACCTTATTGCTGGAAGTAGTAACAACTACTTTCTTTTTTGGCGGTCTCTGTTTGCTCATTACATCATTTTTGCGGCCCAAAGATAGCCAATGTACTTAACAATCGTAGTGGAGGGCCGATAATTTCGCTTTTGGTTTGCCTTATTAGGGATCTGTTAAGCATTTTACCTTCCGGTGAAATTGTGCGGACTGATCTTCTTCAGTTCAGCTTTGATCCCGGATTCAACGGCCAGCTGATCAATAAAAGTATGTATGTCAGCTTTGGTGACGGATGCCTTGCCACGGGTCAGCGACTTAAGTGCCTCGTAGGGCTGATCATAGCCCTCTCGTCGCAGCACGGTCTGAATAGCTTCGGCCACTACCATCCAGTTGTCTTCCAGATCGCTGTTGATCTTACTTTCATGGAGTACCAATTTGCTCAGCCCCTTACGGATGGATTGCAGGGCGATAATGGTATGGCCCATTGGTACGCCGATATTCCGTAGCACAGTGCTGTCGGTCAGGTCTCTTTGCAGGCGGGAAATGGGGAGTTTGGCGGCCAGAAAACCAAAGAGGGCATTGGCCAGACCGAGATTGCCCTCTGCATTTTCGAAATCAATGGGATTCACCTTGTGCGGCATGGCCGAACTACCGATCTCGCCCGCAACGGTCTTCTGCTTGAAATAATCCATGGAGATATAGGTCCATACATCGCGACACAGATCGATCAGGATGGTATTGATGCGTTCCAGGGCATGGAACAGCGCCGCCATCTGGTCGTAGTGTTCGATCTGGGTAGTAGGGTAGGAGCGTTTCAGTCCCAGATAATCGGCTACAAAGCGGTCGGCAAAGGCGTGCCAGTCATGATCGGGATAAGCCACAAAGTGAGCATTGAGATTGCCGGTAGCTCCACCGAACTTGGCTGTGTGTTGCATTTCGCGCAGGCCACCGAGTTGGACAAGTATCCTTTCCAGAAAAACGGCAAATTCCTTTCCCACGCGGGTAGGTGATGCGGGCTGACCGTGGGTCCGGGCCAGCATAGGCACTTCCCTCCATTGCTGTACCAGATGGCTCAGGTCATTATTGAGTTCTTCCAGCATGGGGAAATAGACCTCTTCTATCGCCGCTTTCAGCAAT
>JAGQXH010000279.1 GCA_020436695.1 Lewinella sp.
CAGTGCCTTTTCGTAAAGATCAGATCAGATATTTCCTTTCCGAGACGATAGATGCGGAGGAATTGATGATCGATTTTCTTGGGGAGTTAAATCTGCTTTGCGATACGACCGCCTCAAATCTGGCTACTACGTTACTCATCCATCCAAAGATCCTGACTGATTTTGAAGATTACCTGGATTTTGCATCAGAAGCAGAAGCCGTAATCGAACAGGCCGGCTTAGACGGTGTTTTTCAGATTGCGACCTTTCATCCAGATTATCGTTTCGCCGATGCGCCTGCCGACGACCCGGCTCATTACACCAACCGTTCTCCTTTTCCCATGCTGCACATCATCAGGGAAGAGAGTATTTCCGAAGCGGCGGAACATTATCCGGACCTGGAGTCAATTCCCCGGCGCAATATGGAATTGTTACGGGAAATGGGTAGAGATGAGATCCGGGACTTATTGGCCGGTATCGGTTCCAATAAAAAAGACTAAGAAGCTGTATAAAAAGCAATTTCCTAACAATCCCAAAGTCCAAACCGCTTAAAAAATGACCTTACAGGAAAGGCTATCCGTCCTGATCAAGTTGGGCGAATTGTTATCCGCGCCGGATGAATACCGCGAAGCAGTCATTCATCGCTCCTATTATCACAATCAATGGCTGACCAAAGAAAATCAGCGACTGGCACTGGAGTCGATCGCAAATCATATGTTACAACCCGACAAGTTGGATCAATGGTTGCAACGATATGATATGCACGAACCCGAAGCCCCTTTGAAAGTGGGACTGGTGCTCGCCGGAAATATTCCGCTGGTTGGCTTTCATGATGTGTTATGTGTATTTGTAGCCGGACATCGATCCATCATTAAGCTTTCGGATAAAGATCCTTATCTGTTGCCCTTTCTGTTGAAACGTTTGGGGGAGATCGATCCACGTACCAAAGCTTACTTTGAGATCGTAGAACGCCTGGATGATTTCGATGCGGTTATCGCAACCGGTAGTAATAACTCGGCCCGTTATTTCGAGGCTTATTTCGGTAAATATCCGCACATTATCCGGCGCAATCGCAACGCAGTAGCGGTGCTGACCGGGGCCGAGTCTGCTGAAGAACTGCATCGCCTGGGGGACGATGTGTTTCGGTATTTTGGCCTTGGTTGTCGCAATGTTGCCAAATTATATCTGCCTAAAGGCTATAAATTTGAAGCGTTGCTTACCGCCCTGCATGAATATCGGGAGGTAGTCAATCATTCCAAGTACAAGAATAATTTTGACTACAACTATGCGCTCTTTATGCTGAATAAGGTTTCTTATGAGGCCAATGGCTGTATTCTTTTAACGGAAAACTCCAGTCTGCAATCACACATCGGCGGCCTACATTACGAATATTATGAGAGTGAGGAACAACTTCGGGAAGAGTTGGCTGAGCGTCAAAAGGAGATACAGTGTGTGATCAGTCGGAAGAATTTTCCGGATATTCCGGTTTTTGATTTTGGACAGGCTCAGGAACCGGAGTTGTGGGACTACGCCGATGGGGTCGATACCCTACAGTTTTTGCTGGACTTATAAAAAAGAATACGGGCTAACCGGATCCGGTTAGCCCGCAATGCTTCTACTTCTTCACTTTCACCGGTTGTTTCAGTTCCAGTGATTTTTCTTTCATCTTTTCTCCGATCTGCTGACTGGCTACGAAGCTGGCGGTCATGTCTCCCAGCATATCGCTGGCGGAGCTCGGTGCGTTGGGCAACATGATCAGGTTGCTGTTGGCATTTTCGCCCATAGCCTGCAAGGTATCGTAGTGTTGGGTAACTACGATCAGGGCAGAAGCTTCCTGAGAATTGATACCTACCCGGTTCAGAATGTCTACTGATTCTTCCAGACCTTTGGCGATCTCGCGTCGCTGGTCGGCGATACCCTGACCCTGGAGTCGCTTGCTTTCGGCTTCAGCCCGTGCTTTGGCTACAATCCGGATACGTTCGGCTTCACCTTCGTATTCGGCGGCTACTTTTTCGCGTTCAGCAGCATTGATGCGGTTCATGGCATTTTTTACGGCATGGTCCGGGTCAATATCTGTAACCAGGGCTTTTACGATCACGTAGCCGTATTCGCTCATAGCATCGGAAATTTCCCGTCGAATGGCAACGGCGATGTCATCTTTACGCAAGAATACATCATCCAGCTTCAGTTTAGGTACTTCCGCCCGGACCGTATCGAACACGTAGGATGTGATCTGCTCGTAAGGGTTTTCCAGTTCGTAGAAGGCGTCATACACAGCATTGGGCTTCACGCGGAACTGAACGGAAACTTTTAGCTTGACGAAAACATCGTCTTTGGTCTTGGTCTCCACCATGACATCCAGCTGCTGGATCTTCAGGGTAACCCGGCCGGCAACAGAATCGATAAAAGGGATCTTAAATTGCAGTCCCGGATTTTTTATACTGTGGAATTTCCCCAGCCGTTCAACAATGGCGGCCGTCTGTTGCTTCACGGTGAATATACCGGAAAGTATGATGAAAAGCGCGATAAAAAAGGGGACAAGCATTACTGCAGAATCCATGTTGGTATTGTTTTACTTATAAAAATTCGCTCTCGAAGAGCTGATATTAGTTAGGTGCGGTCAGTCGTTTTTAAGTAGACTGATGTCTTAATACTAATACTTCTAAAAGTAGGGACAATTTCACGGAAAGGGTAATTTTTCCAGACGAAAATGGGAAAATACACGATTATAGAATGGAACGTATCAGCCTGTGATCACATAAACTTTTTCATTCGAAGCAGTATGGAATAGCCGTTATCGGTTTTGATCTCCAGGGTACCTTTCAGCCTTTCGGCACGCATACGCAGGTTAGATAGACCCTGACCGCTTTTCTTTTTATTTTGCTGTAAAGCAGCCGTCGGGATAGCCTGGTTTGCTTCTGCTCCGCTAATCTGACCGGCTACTTCTCCGGAACTGACCGTAGCCAGTTGCTCCACCGGGCTGCCATTGTCTTTGATCCGTAGTTCGAAAAAGTTGCCTTGCTGGCGCATGTTGATGAACACGCGGTTGGCGTTGGAGTGCTTGGCAATGTTGTTGACGGCCTCTTTGTAAATGAAATAAAGATCCTGACGGATATTGGCCGGTATTTTCTGTGCCCGGTCCAGTTTATGACTGATCTGAATGTCGTAGCGGATATTCAGAGGGAGCAGCATTTCATCAGCGTGTTCGTGCATTCGGCCCACCAGATCTTCCAGCCGGTCTTTTCTGGAATCAATGGACCAGATCACATCGCTCATCTTCGACATGGCTTTCCGGCTGACCTCCCCGATAGTTTTCAGGCGGTTCTGTACTTTACTGTCGGTGACCATGAACTGCACCAGATCGGATTGCATAGCGATCCCGGAAAGTAACCCACTCACTTCATCGTGCAGATCACTGGCCAGCTTGGTGCGCAATTGCTCCATTTTCAATCGTTGACGCATCCGCGACTGAAAAATGCCGTAAATAATACTGAAAATGGCCAGCAATAAAAGGATCTGGACCCAGGTTTGCTTATAAAATGGCTTTTTAACTTTGATCGGCAATACAAAAGGTTTGGCACTCCAGTTGCCGTTGGCGTCCGCACCTTCTACCAGCAGGGTATAACTACCGGCGGGAAATTTGTGAAAAGGGATGATGGGATCATTGTAGAGGGTCCACTTATCGGAGCCTTCCCACTTCATACGGTATTGGTTCTTTTTCGGTCGGGAGAATTCAGGAAAAGTGAAATGCAGCGCGAAGTAGGTGTCGTAAGGTTCGATGACCAACTGGTGCACTTTGTGCAAATTGGATTCCATGATCATCAAACTATCATCCGTTGAGCGGTAGCGTTCGATCTTGGTGAGCAATACAGTCGGTTTGGGCTCGTCCAGGAGAAGATCTTTCGGCATAAAAACATTAAGTCCATTGACGCTGCCGAAATAGAAACGTCCGTTCTCATCCTGATAAAAGGCAAAAGGATTAAAGGCATTTGCACTAAATCCATCCGCCTGGAAGAAGGTTTTGAAACTATCATCTCCCGGATCGTAAAATGAAATGCCGTTGTTAGTACTGATCCAGAAATGGCCGCTACCGTCCGGAAGGATGCCCGTTACCGTATTGTTGGAAAGTCCGTCTCTACGACGCAATACTTTCAAATGCTGATTTCTCGTGTCGATAATGTTCAGGCCGTTCTGAGTACCCAGATAGATCTTTCCGATCTCATCTTCATAGATGACCAGACAGGAATTATGACTGATCCGATACCGGGTATTCTCGGCATCCGTAAAATAATGGGTAAAGTGCTCACCTTGTGTGTCGAAAGTATAAACACCGTCATTGGTTGTTCCTACCCAAATCGAACCGCTACTGCTTTGAAAAATAAATTGTGGAGCAGAGGTGGGAAGCGGGTTGGAACCGTCAGCCAGGTAAAACTCTTCGTGAGTACCGGTATTCGGGTCGAAGGTGAGGATAATGCCGTCACTTTCGGAAGGAGAACACCCCAACCAGAACTGGCCATTGTCGGCAATAGTGAAACTGGTGATCGGATAGGGGAAGTCAAAGGCTTCCACCGTACACTGTTCGGGATCGTATTTATAGAGCCGGCTACCCCCCCGGCTCTCGTGCGCAGCGCCCCAGATGAAACCGTCGGCGTCTTTGAGCAAATTGATGCCTCCGTTGAGTTCAAGTGGCTTACCGGTACGCGTATTCCAGAATGTGAGCGTATCCAGCAGATCGTTGGAAAGATCCAGCTTATACCAATGGTCGCTTTCTGCGGCCAGATAGACATAGCCGTTATCATCACCGGTGATGCCCTTGATGATGACGTTCTCGCTGGCTATTTCGGAATCCTGCGTCAGGTAGGTCTTGATCCGGAAACGATTGTTGCGAACCACCCGGAAACCATCATCGGTACCAAGAAAAATAGTTTTGAAAAAGTCTTCGCTGAAAATACAGGTAACGATCCGGTTGTCATCCAGCACGTGGGAAAAATCAAAGATCTGCGCATTGGGGGTAAAGGCAAATACGTTGAGGGTCTCGGGATGAATGCCTCCGGGTTGGGACTGCAGCACCAGGAGGTTGCCGGGATCATCCTCATAGATGGCAGAATAATAACGGGTCTGATCAAATTCGGTTTTCCTTTCAAAACGATAATTGCCGTATTTAAGCCGGAATATGCCCGGCACTTTATCCCAGGCTACCCAGATCTGGCCGAACTGATCTTCGTGCAGGAAATTGATTCGGTTGGGATACGTGATCCGGTCGACTCTGGTAGTATCTCCGAAATCCCGTTGCTGGAAATATTTTTCAACTTTTCCACCAGCATTGATCAGTTGTAATCCCAGTGCACTGTCATTGATCAGAAAATCACCCCCGCTAAGGTGTCGGAGGACCATTTGGTAGGTTTGATTACCCGGATGGGGTTGATGCAGCGAAAATACCAATTCAAAACCATCTCTGCCATCAAAACGATACACTCGCGTTGTATCGGCACCTTCCGTTAAAACGAACATTTCACCCGCTTCATCTACTTCAAAATCTCTTACCAGACCATGTACACCGGTAGATAGAGATACTTCCACCTTCCGCAACTCATAGGTCTGCGGATTAAAAATATTGAACATCCAGGTGGTGTTCTCGTAGATGATGATCAGGTTGTCATTTACGTCCTGACTGATCTCCTGGATGTTACTGTTGAGCAGGCGTAGAGAATCATCCGGATCGGAATTGAAGACGGTGAAGTTGTAGCCGTCAAACTTGTTGAGCCCGTTGGAAGTACCGATCCACATCAGACTGTCTTTGCCTTTGATGATCGAACTTACCGAACGATCGGACAGGCCCTCCTGGAGGGAATAGTTTTCGGCAATAGACGTACTCAGCTGCGCGAAGCAATTCAGTGCGGCTATCAGAAACAGAGCCGTTGCCAATAAATATTTTGCCAATTGCATCAGGTTCACCTATCTGACTCAATAGTATGTTTACTCTTCAAATATACGAATTATATCACTCATTCAACTGGTTTTCATACCAAAACAGGCCGCTTCGCCCAGGTAGTACCAGGTCGAGATCACCATCGCCATCCAGGTCAGCAGCCTTGGGGTCAAGCCCTACACCGGCAGGGCCATCCGCCTGGATGAGATGCCGTTTGAAGGTGCGGCTTTCTTTATCAAATTCGTAGCGGTAGATCACCTGTGGATCGGTCGCGCCGGGATCTTTACCATCGTGCGACCAATACCTCTTACCATTAACGAATTCTTTGATACCATTGTTGTCGAGATCAATCCAAAGCGGGCTATGTCCCTGTGACCAGGATTCGTCTATGACATGCTTCTCCCAGACTCGAGCACCCCCTTCCTGTTTTTGTTCCATCCAGTACATGCCATAGTCGTGCCCGATGGCCCAGATCAGGTCATTGTCACCATCACCGTCGATATCGTCCACAACGATCGGCATGGAAGTACGGCCAAGTTCAAATTCGGGATGCCAGGTCCATTTTTCGTTTCGTGGGTCTTTTGGTGCTTCAAACCAGCCCTGAGTGCCGATAAAATCTCCTCTGCCGTCACCGTTAACATCGCCGAAGCCGCTGCCGTGACCGCCGCCTTCATCACCGATCTCGTGCCGGATCCATTCCGGTGCCTCACCTGCTTTACCGGGAATGAATTCCCACCAGGCAGCAAACTCCCATCCGTTGGGCAGTACATCCAGACGACCGTCACCATCGATGTCGTAGAGCCGGGCTGTTTCCATGAAGCCAGGCTCGGCGATCATTTGTTTTTTCCATTCTCCGAGAGAAGCGCCGGGATGTTCAAGCCAGTACAGGGATCTACTTCTGAAGTTGGCGTGCACCAGATCGGTCCAGCCGTCGTTATTGACATCGATCTCCAGGTGGGAATAGCCGTCCGGCCGGCCCCTGATGATCTCTACATCGCGTACCCAGTGGATCTTCCAGTCGGGGCCTTCATACCAATAGCCGCCGCTGACCACGTCCAGTTGGCCGTCGTGATTGACATCTAATACGGCACATGAACTGAAAGTGGCATTCGCATTGATGGTGTGGAGCTTAAAGCCGGTGAACTCAGGTTGATCGGGAGGTGTATCGACGGAAGTCTGGGCAGACAAGCCCAGGCAGGAATACAGAAAGCTCCCCGCAAGGAGCCAGTTTGATAACTTGTTCATCTTGTTGTTGGTTGGTTTTCCCGATGAATGTACGAAATATTTTTTATTGGTACTGGGGCCGGTTTTCGGGGTGTGTATTACAAATTGCACAACACCAAGTATCAAGTATCGATAACCGAACTTATATTTCCCCATCCAATTTCTTCTTAATCACCTCAGTTCGGCTATTTACTTCCAGCTTTTTGTAGATCTTCTTGATGTGATCGCGGACGGTTTCCACGGAGATGAGATATTTATCGGCTATGAGTTTGTAGCTCAGCCCATCGATCAGGCCCTGTACGATCTGTTCCTGGCGGGGCGTAAGTTTTTTCTCGGGGTCCTGGCGGCGTGGAGCAAAATGATTGATTACCTTACGGGCAATGGAAGGCGACATATAGGAACCACCGCCACTGACGGTTTGCAGGGCATCGCGGATAGATTTGAGGTCACTTCTTTTGGAAAGATAAGAAACAGCTCCGGCGCAAAGGGCTTTAAAAATGCGATCGGAATCATCGTAGGAAGTCAGCATGATGATATCGATATCAGGGCGTCCGTTCTTGATATGACGAATCCCTTCCAGCCCGGACATGCCCGGAAGATTGATGTCAAGCAGTAAAATATCGATGTCTTTGATGAATTTTTCCTGATCTAAAAAATCTTCAACGGAATTGGTAGATAAGACGATTTCCATGTTGGCCTGACTGGTCAGATAGATTTCCAGATTTTCCCGCACCAAAGGCTCATCCTCGATTATCCCTAGTTTTATCATCTGTTAAAAAGTTGTACATTGTCGGCTATAATTAATACCCGCAATTTATAATTTTGTTGCGCTTATTTTCATTTTCACCAAATTCTTCCTAAAAAAATCACATATGTATAGTACCAAGATCGGCGGTATAGGTTCTTACGTCCCTGAGAAGGAGGTAACCAACAAGGACCTTGAAAATGTAATGGACACCTCCGATGAATGGATACAGGAGCGTACGGGGATCATGAGCCGGCGGTACGGTAAAAAACACGAGGAGACTTCTACCACGATGGCCGTGCATGCGGCAGAGATTGCAATTGAAAGGGCCGGGATAGAAAAAGAGGATATCGATTTTATCATTTTTGCCACATTGAGCCCGGACTATTATTTCCCCGGTTGCGGTGTATTGTTGCAGCGGGAGATGGGGATCACCAATACAGAGATCGGTGCTTTGGATATCCGCAACCAGTGCTCCGGATTCATCTATGCCCTTTCGGTGGGGGATCAGTTTATCAAAACCGGGATGTATAAGAACATTCTCGTGGTGGGTGCGGAAATGCACTCCATGGGCCTGGATTTTACTACCCGGGGGCGGAATGTCACAGTTATCTTCGGTGACGGAGCCGGGGCAGTGGTGTTGCAGCGTAGCACGGAAGAGGGGCAGGGGATACTAACCACCCATCTGCATTCTGACGGTACCTATGCCGAAAAACTGGCGATGATCAATCCTGGCGCACACGGCGGCTATCACGCGAACAAAATGGGAGAGCACATCGATTACGGCTATCCTGATACGGAATACGGAGAAATGTTCATCAACCATCAGATGATCGACCATGCGCAGCTCTACCCACAAATGGAAGGACAGTTCGTATTCAAACTGGCGGTACAAAAATTCCCGGAAGTGATTGGGGAAGCCCTGAAAAAAACTGGTCTACAAACCAGCGATATCGATATGTTCGTACCACATCAGGCCAACCTGCGTATCAGCCAGTTTGTTCAGCGCCGGCTGGGGCTAAAGAATGAACAAGTGTGGAATAACATCCAGAAGTATGGCAATACGACCGCTGCATCCATTCCAATTGCCCTCTGTGAAGCCTGGGAATCCGGTGCAGTTAAACCGGGTGACCTAGTGTGCCTGGCTGCCTTCGGTAGCGGATTTACCTGGGGCTCAGTACTCATCAGATGGTAGAAAAAAAGGACCAGCTTGCCGTTTTTCAGTGCGTTGTAGAAACGAGGATAAAATGTCTGCTTGTGCTAAACAATGAAAGATAGCCAGGTGTTACCTATGCAACATTCACTTCCGGTGCCGCCAGAAATCCAGCGTCGGGCACCAGGTACTTAGAACCGAATCATCAATTTTTTAACATAAATAATAAATTCATGGCCTTTCAACTTCCCGATCTGCCATATGCATATGATGCGTTAGAGCCACACATTGACGCGCGCACAATGGAAATACACCATACCAAACACCACGCGGGGTACACCAGTAAATTAAATGATGCCATTGCAGGTACCGATCTTGAGAAAAAGAGCATCAAGGAGATCCTAGCCAATGTATCAAAATATCCGGCCGGCGTTCGCAATAACGGTGGCGGTTTCTATAATCACAGCCTGTTTTGGACCGTAATGTCACCGGATGGTGGTGGCGTACCTTCCGAAAGAATGAACATTCATAAAGCGATCATGCGGGATTTCGGTTCTTTTGAGAAATTCAAGGAAGATTTCGCCAATGCGGCCTCTACCCGCTTTGGTTCCGGTTGGGCCTGGCTGTGTGTAGATACGGAAGACAAATTGTTTATCTGCTCTACTCCCAATCAGGATAATCCGCTGATGGATGTCGTAGAGGCGAATGGAACGCCTATCCTGGGACTGGATGTTTGGGAGCATGCGTACTACCTGAACTATCAGAACCGCCGTCCGGATTACATCACTGCATTTTTTAATGTGATTAACTGGCATGAGGTTACTGAGCGCTATAACGATGCCAATGCAGGAGCTTCCAGCTTCTGATCCCTTCGATATAAGCCATTTCGGCTAAATAAAAAAGAGGCTGTTCCGTTTTGTTTTACCGGAATGGCCTCTTTTCATTTTGGATGTAGAGATGCTACATGAAGTGTTTAAAGAAACGCAGTGCCATTTTTACCCCATTGCCGAATGACTGGCCTTTTTCGAGGGTTTC
>JAGQXH010000027.1 GCA_020436695.1 Lewinella sp.
CGGATAAAATAATTACCGGAGGCCGGGAGTCTAAAGACCAGTTTTTGGGAATATTAACTTGGAAGCACTATTTGCCTGTATTATTTGCAATGGGAATTGTTGCGCTCATATTTTTAACACTAGCAAAAAAATACATTTTTTCCCCGGATAAAAATGGAGCCATCGCTATGCAGGACAGTTCTATTAACTCTTCAGATAATCTTTACGAAATTTATACAGATACCTTATTGGAAGGGAAAAATGAAGTATTAGAGAGAAATAAATTATCTGAGGATGAAGAGAACGGTGTAGTCGATGAATTGAAAACAAAAAAGATGTTGGACAAAATATGTATGGCGGAAAATTATCTGAAAGGACGAGGGCGCAATGCAGATAATAGAGCTATTGAGTTGTATGAAGCAACGGTGAGTAACCTAAGTGAAGGCACATTAGGAAAAATGGATACTCAACTACTGCAAAGGGCAAGTATGTATAAAAGTGATGATGAAGAGACTAAGATCAGCATTCAAACAGCGAATAAATTCTATAGATCCATATTTAAACCCTACATTAAATTCTGTAATCAAAACTAGGTGACATGAAAAGCCAAAGTAAAATTTCAGTTATTGCAATTTTTTTGATGATTAATTTTTCTGCCTTCGGACAAACAAATGTTAAAATTTTCGATCCGTCAATTGATGGTATTGAAGTTGGAATTGATTATACCGTTAGAGGTAAAGCAGTAATCCCAGATAAAAATTATTTGTGGATATTGGTTCACCGGGTTGACTTTATTGATATGTGGTATCCTCAAAATGCAGTGTATATTGACCCCGCTACAAAGGAGTGGAAGGTGACCTGTTACTTCGGAAACGGCAATGATATCGGTTGGGATTTTGAAATAGCAGCCATACTGGTTGATGATTTAACTCACAGGCAACTGACCGAATATAGGATTAAGGCCATGGAAACAGGGAACTGGAACCCTAAATTAATGCCGGAGACCATTATCCCCCCGATTATTAAGAAAGTCAAAAAAGTTAGAAATTGAGATTAGATAAATCTCATTTTCGGATTAACTATAGAATCTTTGAGTGTTATTTACTTTTTGCAAACTGCGTATTGTAAATTTCACATTGCGTGGATGGTATGTGCAAAGCCATGCCATCCACACAACTCAAGCCACCTCTGCTATTCCCCAAAGGTTGTTAGCGGTGCAATTGATTATATACTTATTGCCAATAGAACGAATACAGCATCGCCACCAAGCACATTCCACACATGAGATTTGCCCACACCAACATTATCAGTACCAACTGGAAAGCCCTCGTGGACTTTTACGTCAAGACTTTTGATTGTAAGATCGTTCCTCCCATCAGACAGCAGTCTGGCGACTGGCTAGCCAGAGGAACCGGTGTGAAAGATGCAAAGTTGGAAGGCGCCCATTTATTGCTGCCGGGATACGGTGAGCATGGACCTACTCTGGAGATCTACCAGTACGAAACCATAGTACAGCAGGAAATGGTGCGTCCGAACCAGAGAGGTTTCGGTCATATCGCCTTCGAGGTCGGATCGGTGGAAGTTGTACTGGCGCGACTGGAAGAAAACGGAGGCAGTCGCTTCGGTGAGATCACCAAAAGAATGATCGATGGAGTAGGAGAAATTACCTTCGTATACGCCCGGGATCCGGAGGGGAATCTGATCGAGCTGCAAAGTTGGAAGTGATACATCACGAAACCTGATATTCGACTACAAGAACCGTAGATGCGGCTACGCCGGTTTTTTGTGACTTGCAGACTTTTGCAACAACACAAAAAACAAATAGCATGGAATTAGTAATCACCGGTTCATTAGGACACATCAGCAAACCGCTCACCGGGCACCTGGTGCAAAATGGCCATTCCGTTACGGTTATCAGCAGCAATCCCGAACGCATACCGGACATTGAAGCGCTGGGTGCAAAAGCAGCTACCGGAACCATGGAAGACGCCGATTTTCTGGCCGCTACCTTCAAAGGCGCAGATGTGGTTTACGTTATGGAAGCGCTTGGCCTGCACAGCTTCTTTGACCACGATCTCGACATTATGGCTGCCGTTCGTAAGATCGCCCACAGTTACAAACAAGCCATCGAGCGGTCGGGTGTAAAGCGAGTGGTCCATCTCAGCAGCATTGGTGCCCATACCGCTAAAGGAAATGGGATCCTGGCTTTTCACTACCACGCAGAACGCATTTTGCAACAACTTCCGGAGGAAGTATCCATTAAATTTATGCGTCCGGTCGGGTTTTATTACAATATGTTTGCCTTTATCCCTACCATAAAAGCACAGGGCGCGATCATCTATAACTACGGTGGCGATGAAAAAGAACCCTGGGTGTCACCTTTGGATATTGCCGCAGTTATCGCCGAAGAAATGGAGCAACCTTTTGCCGGCAGGACGGTTCGTTATATAGCGAGCGATGAGCTCACTCCCGCTGAAGTGGCTAATGTATTAGGGGAGGCAATCGGTAAACCGGATCTGAAATGGCAAGTCATTACGGATGAACAGTACCTGAACGGATTACTGGCTGCGGGAATGAATCCGCAAACAGCAGAAGATTTTACCGCAATGAATGCTGCCCGTCGGGGACGAAAATTATACGAAGATTACTACCTCCACCGGCCGGTTTTGGGAAACGTCAAGTTGAAAGATTTTGCCCGGGAATTTGCAGCTGTTTATCAACAACAATAACTTGCCGGTAATATGGAGAGCAAGCCACCATACCGGATCAGGAACATTCAGGAATTTCATCGTTTGAGAGGGCTTCCGCCACCTGAGCATCCCCTGATCAGCGTGATAGACTACAGCACTATTCATCTATTGCCCGGAAATCCTTTGAGCTGGGTACTGGATTACTATTCCATCTCGCTGAAGAGAACGACGCATGCCAAAATGAGGTATGGTCAGCAGGATTATGATTTTGATTCGGGAGTCATGTTCTTTATGGCTCCCGGACAGGTCTTCAGCGTGACCGTGGATGATGATGCCGTGCCAAAACACAGCGGATGGATACTATTGATCCATCCCGATTTTTTGTGGAATACTCCTCTGGCCAAAAGCATCAAACGGTACGAATATTTTGACTACGCAGTAAATGAAGCTTTATTCCTCTCGGAAAAAGAAGAAGTTACCATGAACAATATTGTGCACAACATTCGGCAGGAGTACCACAGTAATATTGATCAGTTTAGTCAGAACATCATCATTTCCCAGATTGAAACGCTGCTTAATTATGCCGAACGTTTTTATCAGCGGCAGTTCATTACCAGAAAAATTACCAATCATCAGCTCCTCGATCAGTTGGAGCAACTGCTGACCGATTATTTCAACAATGATGAATTGATGGCGGAAGGATTACCGACTGTCCAATATGTGGCCGAAGCACTACATCTCTCCGCCAATTACCTGAGTGGCCTGCTCAAGGTATTGACCGGGCAGAGTACGCAACAGCACATTCAGGAAAAGTTGATCGGTAAAGCCAAGGAGAAATTATCCACCACCGATCTGTCGGTCAGTGAGATCGCCTATGATCTGGGATTTGAGCATCCGCAGTCGTTCAGCAAGCTGTTCAAGGCCAAGACCAATCTTACGCCTTCGGCTTTCCGGCAGTCGTTTAACTAATCCCAGTTGTCAGTGATATCAACACTTTCATGACTATTTTGATATGATCAACGAGCAATTCTTGAGAGATCTGTGTGATCTCGATGAAAAGGAGGCCGACTACGATGAATTGGTGGATAACCTGCCCCTATTGGAAAAGGCACAAGCCAAAATTCACCGTATACTGTTGAACGCCAGGATGAAGAAATTGATGGCGGACTTTGGAGAACGCGATACCGACATTTATGTGGTCAGCTTTCCCCGATCCGGTACCACCTTGATGCAGATGATCCTCTACCAGATGACTACTGACGGGGACATGTCATTCCAGCATATTTACGACGTTTCTCCCTGGTGCCGGTTCTCGGCATTTTTCAATAGAGCTATGCCCAGCCTTGGCGAGAGACGGATCATCAAAAGTCATGATGACTATTCCGTGCTGGAGCAGATCAAAAAAGGAAAGTTCATTTTTATGATAAGGGACTGTCTGGATGTGATCTCTTCGGTTCATCAGCAGACACTGGATTATGTTAATCCGGCGGCCGATTTTAATGAGCTATCCAACAGAAATATGGAGCGGTGGCTGAGCTACAATAATGACTGGATACGTAATCGAAGCAGGTTGGACGTACTTTAT
Source organism: Lewinella sp. (assembly GCA_020436695.1). Taxonomy (GTDB): domain Bacteria; phylum Bacteroidota; class Bacteroidia; order Chitinophagales; family Saprospiraceae; genus Flavilitoribacter. The sequence goes on from JAGQXH010000027.1 coordinate 4,255, forward strand.
GTTCATTACGAAGAAGTGGTAAGGGATAAGCAAAACGCGATCAAAAGTATCGCTGAATTCCTGGAAGTTGAAATAGACGAACCCACCTTACAAAGGGTGATGGACAGAACGTCCTTTGAGTTTATGAAGCAGCACGAAAGCAAATTCGGAGAACAACCAGATCATTGGAAGGTCTACAATAATTTCATTCGAAGCGGTAGAATAGGGGAAGGAAAAGCGGAGTTCAGTAAAGAACAGATCCGGCATTTGAAGGAATTATCTGCTAATTACGATGTCAAGGGGACACCTTTTGAAAGGTACTTATCAATCTAATCATTCATTTGATGACCTACCCGTAAAATAACAGCGATCCTAATGAGATAAATCATCATACTTTAACTTGCTTTATGGACTCAATTTGGTTTATATTACAAACCAGTTTTATAAACTAAACTATGGCCATGGATGCAAATAAAAACACGCCGGATGCTCTGACAGAAGCGCAATCCCTGCTGCTCATCAAAGAGATGATCGAAGTATCTAGGAGTAAATTCAAAAGGGATGGGATCTTATTCGTGGTATGGGGCTGGATCCAGTTCATTACTTTCTTTTTTCTGAGCTATTTGCCGTCGGTGCTGACGCCCGGCTATCAGATCATGAGCATCGTCCGCCCGTTGCGGGTTATTTTGCCGGTTATGGGGATTGCCTATAGTTTCTACTACATTTTCCAGCAACGGAAAAAAGTGCAGACTTACATTGGTGTTTCCCTGAGATACATTTGGATCTCTTTATTCCTTTGCCTGGTGCTGACCAACCTGATCCAGTTTAACGTACTGCACAGCATCAACTTCGAATTGCAGCATCCCATATTCATGCTTTTCATCGCCTTTGCCATTACGGTTACCGGCGGTATTCTGCGTTTTAGATTGATCGTGATCGGAGGGATCATTTTTGCAGCGCTGGCCTATATCGCTTCGTACTTTGCATTACAGGAACAAGTATTGATCGAAGCCATCGGCTGGGTCATTGCCTTTATCATCCCCGGGCATATCCTATATACCGGTCGGAAAAAATAATGGTTATGTTTAAAGATCTGGACCCATTATTGCATTCCCAGGTCAGATTGGCCATAATGTCCATTTTGGTAGGCGTGAAGAATGCGGAATTTGCTTATCTGCTGGAAAATATCAATACCACGAAAGGCAATTTGAGTTTTCAAATAAGTAAATTGAAAGAGGCAGGGTATATTGATGTTATCAAGTCTTTTAAAGGAAGCTATCCCTTAACCACCTGCACCATCACGGAAGAAGGTGTCAACGCCTATGAGCGATATGTCCACTCGATCGAAGAGTATTTCAGAGAATTCAGAGATGGCCGTTAGCTTCAATTACCGTGCCTCGCCTCATCAATGGCCCGTAGCAATTCTCCATAAGCCCGGTCATCGGTCAATTGCCAGAACATAATGCCGCCCAGCTTATGCTCCATTGCGTACTTAGTTTTGAGGCCGATGGAGACTGCATCGTCAAAAGTGGCAAACTCTTTCAATGCGGCACTGTAGGCATAAGGTGCTTTTGATACGGGGTCCCGGTAAAAAACAAACCCTTTTTCCGCCGACAGGGCCTCGTCGAAGCGATGATGGGGAATGAAGGATTTGAAAGTGCCCGACTGGTAAAGCCCATGATTAATGTCCTCAACTCCACTCCAGCTACGCCCATAAAAAGCCGCACCGATGACGATCTTTTCGGCCGGGACGCCCAGTTTGATCAGGTACTGCACACCATAATCGGCTGAAGAGGCCTGTTCGGCGTTGGCGTACAGCGGCGTATGATGTCCGGTTACTTTACTGTAGCCGTTCACCAGATCATAGCTCATGAGGTTGACGTAGTCCACCAAGGGCATCACTGCTTCCCATTCGATGGAATGATCAAAATACTGATCGAACCCGCCCGCAGCAAAGCTTAGGATGGCTTTTTTCCCAAGTTGCCGGCGCAATTGCTTGACCAGCAGGGTGAAGTTATGTTTGTCTTCCGGCATATAGGGATGTCCCGGAGGGCCTTCAATGCCGGGGTATTCCCAATCGAGATCAAGCCCATCGGTATGATAGGTCTTCGCCAGTTTTTTTACCGAGCGGGCAAATACTTTCCGGCCTTCAGTCGTGGCAAATACGGGCGAACAGGTTTTGCAGCCGCCCCAGCCACCGAGTGACAGCAGCACTTTAAGGTGGGGATATTGCTTTTTGAGGGCAACCAGATTGCGGATGGTGATGCTGTCTTTGGCGTTGTCTACGGCGAGTTCCTGCCCGCGCAGATGGCAGAAACTGTAGATGACATGGGTGATCGATTCCCATTTGTATTTTTCCAGATCCTGTCCGTTCCCGGCGTAGTAGGCGATAACGGCAAGATCTTTGATCTTTTCCGATGGTGCTGTTTCAATGAGCAGCAGGCCCAGCAGGACGACAATGGGAAACAGGGTATACAGTCGCTGGCGAAAAGTAGTGAATAACATTGGGTGATGATTTGTGGAAAAAACGGCTGAGGCGGCTAATTACGAAAATTCTCAGATATGGATTGGTAGGAAAAGACAATTCTGTACTTTGATCGTCACAACAATTGCGCTTTCGATCAAGAGCGCAGAAAGCCGTTTCAAATAACACTATAAGTAAGAAAAAATACTGAACTTGTAGAAACCTTTACCTGATTTACTTCAATCAATGATCCGGCCCAGTCACTAAGTGGGACGTTACAAACAATCATGTTTACTTTCCCTGGCCGGAGAACTCTCATAAACTTGTACTGAACACGATTTATTAACATTTGCGCTACTAATTCCCGGTATAGCGCACTGAGAACCTGTAAACCTATTATCATGTACAAGGAGAACACCCCACAAACCTATCGACCCAAACTCCAGGAAAAACTCCATGCGCTGGGCCTGGATGTAGATTACTCGCGTGGCGAAGGAGATATTTTGTACCGGAAGACCGATCAGGCGGAGACCAAGATCCTGGATCTCGTTGGTGGTTACGGAGCCAATTTCCTGGGCCATTCCCATCAAAAGCTAACGGAAGTCATCGCTGATTTTTTCCGGAGGCAGGTGCCTGTTTTTACACAGGGATCGATCGGGCCGGCGGCACAGGCGCTGAACAACAAACTGCGACAATTATTCGGTAATTACCGCATCATCTTCACCAATACCGGTGCGGAAACCGTGGAAACTGCCGTCAAACATGCCATTTTGGAAAACGGTAAAGCGCGCTGTTGGGCGGTTGTCAATTCCTATCACGGTAAATCACTGGGCACCCTGCCTTTTTCGAAATTGCACAACGAGCCCTTTAAGCGCGACGACATGCAGATCGATTTTCTGGACCCCAATGATCCGATAACATGGGATGCGGCTTTGACCGCCATCGAAGAGGTTTCCTTTGCCATTGTAGAACCGATCCGTGGAGAAGCGGGTGTTATCCCTTTGCCCATCCCATTCGTAGAATGGTTGAACACGGTGACCGCAGCGTATAAAATCCCGATCATCGTCGATGAGATCCAGACCGGGCTGGGACGTACCGGTAGTCTTCTGGCTGCCGATAAGATCGGTTTGAGAAAAGATTATATCTGCCTCTCAAAAGCACTGGGCGGCGGCATTGCGAAAATCGGGGCACTGCTGGTGAGCGAGGATCGATTCGTGGAAAAATTTTCCGTGTTGAATACTTCCACTTTTGCCGACGACGGGTTCAGTGCGACCATTGCGAAAGAAGCATTAACGATCATTACTGAAGAAAACCTTCCGGAAAAATGTGTGGATAAAGGAGCCATACTGAAAGAAGAACTGCTGAAAGTGCAGGCCGAATATCCCAACGTTATCAAAGAAGTGCGTGGTGAAGGGCTGATGCTGGGGCTTGAGTTCGGATCTCAGCGTGGATCTTCTTCCAACCTGCTGCGTATTCTTTTCGAATCAGGCTATTACGGTTATGTCATTGCCGGTCACTTGTTGCAGGAGCACCGGATAAGAGTAATGCCTACGCTGAGCAATCCGAATACTTTGCGGATACAACCTTCGGCTTACATCACTGCGGAGCACATTTATATGTTTTTGAACGGTTTGCGCTGGGTGTGTGAGATCATTGATAAAGCGGATGCGGGAGGTCTGTTGAGTTATCTGGTAGACCGTAAAATAGAACGGGTTAAGGATTACCGGAATAACGACATTTTTGAACATCAACAGCCGGAAAGTCACCAGAAAGTAGCTTTCGTAGGGCATTTCATAAAGGCGAAAGATCTGGTGCTGTGGGACCAGTCATTTGAAGACTGGTCGGTACCCGAACTGGAACGACTCATTAGCCGGACAGCGAGATTCCTGGAGCCGGTCATTTTCGATCAGGTCAATGTGCGGGCTGCCGGAGGTAAGACCGTTCACCTGAACTTTATCGGGTTGTTCCTGGATTCCCGCGAAATAGAAAGCGCTTACCGATCACAGGATTTTCAGTGGATCGTCGATAAGATCCAGCATGCCGCTGATATTGCCGAAGCAGCCGGATGCCAGGTGCTGGGGCTGGGCGGTTTCACCTCCATCCTGACCAGAAACGGGCGATGGGTAAAAACGAAAAAAATGCGGGTAACCACCGGCAACTCCCTCACGGTCGGTTTCGGACTTAAAGCGATCTTCGAGGCGGCCAGGCGTAAGCAGGTAGTGATCAGGGATTCAAGCGTTGCCATTGTCGGCGCAGGCGGGAATATTGCCAATACCTACGCCGAACTCCTGGCGTGCCAGGTAGAAGAAATGATATTGATCCCGAGAGTACTCAATAATCCGGCCATCGAAGAGCTGAAGCACAAATTACTGCAATACAATCCGGACCTGAGGATAACAATTACCGACAAAATGGAAGCCATCAAAGATTCAGCCATAGTAGTGACTTCTTCCAATTCCAGCCGGCCGGTCATCCTGCCGGAGCATCTTTCCCGCAATAGCCGGATCATTTGTGATCTTGCCGTTCCACAGGATGTGGATCCGTCGGTGAGATTGATCTATCCGGATATTTTACAGATCATGGGTGGAGTAGTTCGCCTGCCGCAGATCAATCAATTCATTGTCGGCGGGATCCCGCTGCCGAGCGGCCACATCTTTGCCTGTATGGGCGAGACCCTGGTGATGGGCCTGGATGAATGCCGTCATTTCTCCGGCTCTATCGGCTCCGTTCGTCCGGAGGATGTGGGGGATACGCTGGAACTGGCTGATCAATTTGGTTTTGAACTGGGACAGTTTAAGGAAGAACGGTCTTACTAAACCCGGTTTTCTCAAATTTCTTCGATCCCTTTTACCAGAATTCCAGGATAAATGATTACTTGCCGGTAAATGCAGGCAGCGCCCGGTTGATGATCAATTTATCCATCAAATGACGGTAACATGTGGTTTGAAAAATTAGTTGGCTTTAGAGAGATCGATCCCGATCAGGTAAGGTCAAACTTACTGATCGAGGGGAAGCATCTGATCTCTAAAGTTAACGGTAAAAGGTATCAATACGGAACTTTAGAGATCCCCCGACTCCGGGAATTAAGAGAACAGTCCACTCGTCCGGAAGAATTTTCCGGAAGCATTCGCGTAAGTGAGATCGTTGGCGATGTGCTGCAATTGCATAGGCTACACGAAAAGTCGGTTTTTCAGGCGGCTTCGCAATTCAACCTCCTGGAGATGGTTAACCCCCAGGTCACTCCGGAGGAAGGCGTTGCTATTTATGAGAACGATTTCACCCAAGGGCCGGCCTGTGCCATCGCCTGTGGTGCGGGTACGATCTATCGTAACTACTTTGTGGAGATCGACGGCGGTCTAGGACAGTCAAGAGAACGGCAGATCGACTGTCTTTCGGATCTGGGGGAATATTTCAATAACAAAGAGCAGGCGTGCTGGACAATGCAGAATGGTTATGCCCTGGTCAATAGAGAAGGTCTGACCCGGATAAACAACACGATCAAAAGCCTGGATCCGGTGGCATACGAAGTGTTGAAAGGGAAACTGAGGATCGGCCTGCAGCTGGATACTGAAGTGACCATTGATCAGCGCAAAAATACGGTGACGCAAGCCTACTGCTCAGCCCTGCCCATAGGATACAGTCAGGTACCGGCAGTGCAATGGGAACCATTCGCGAGACTAATATTGGAAGCAACCTACGAAGCTACGTTCTATGCCGCATTGCGCCACCTGAAAGCAACCGGGAACGATCAGTTGTTTTTAACCCTGGTAGGCGGAGGCGTTTTCGGCAATCCTTTGCACTGGATATTGGATGCGATTGAAAAGACTGTGCTTCAGTTTAAACATGTTCCACTGGATGTGAAGATTGTCAGTTATGGGGCCTCTAATCCGGGCGTAAAGCGATTTTTAGCAGGATTAAATATGGAGAAATAGCAAGCTTCCTGAACCGGGCTGTTACTTCCGCTCACGGAAAGCACTCGAACTTTCCCCTAAAGTCTCCTTAAAGACCTGGGAGATCTACCCGGAATACACTCCACTGGCCCGACCGTCTTTCCACACCTATTTTGCCCCACAGAATATGAACTAATTCTTTGGTGAGCGCCAGACCGATGTAAGGCAGTTTCCTTTTATCACAAACATTAAGTCGAGCATTTGACGCATAGATAATGATTCCTCCCCGGACTTTAAGCTCGAGGTAGTGGGCACCGCTGGCAAACCCGGCGGCGGCCTGTGGAGCGACGCCTCCGATAAACGCCTGAAAACCGATGTGGAAGATTTCGAGGACGGCCTGGAACAGATCCGTCAGATCCGCCCGGTTTGGTACCGGTTTAAGGGGGATTATAATATGCCGACTAAAGAACGCTATGTCGGCGTTATCGCGCAGGAAATGCAGCAGGTAGCACCCTATACTGTCACCCCTTACCTGGATACGGATCAGAAAAGTGGAAAAAGTGAGGAATTTCTGAGTTACAACGGAACCGCAGTTATCTACATGCTCGTCAACGCTACTCAGGAACTGGCCGACCAGATGGAAGAACAACAGAAACTGATTGATAAACAAAAGCGGCAGGAAGACACACGGGAGCGGGAAATAGCGGAGCTACGCTCGGAGATTCGCGAACTGCGTGCACTTGTACAGGAACTGTCAGCTACCGGCGCAGCACCCACCTCCAGCCAGCCGCTTAACGTAGAACTACAGCGCAAACCCAGTCTGAAGCAGAATGCCCCCAACCCTTTCCGGGAAACTACGATCATCGAATATTATCTTCCGGAAACAACCCAACACGCACAACTGGAGATCCGCACACTGGAAGGTCGCCTGTTGGAAACCATCCCCCTATAGGAAACAGGAGTTGGTCAAATACGCCTTAAAGCAGGGCGCTTTCCGGCCGGTACGTATCTGTATTCACTCGTGGCCGGGGATGAGGTGCTGGCTACCCGACGTATGGTGTTAAGCTATTGATCGTTGCCGGTTGCCGGTTTGTCAACTGATTAACCGGCAACCGGCTGCAAGACTTTTTAGGCTTCAAAAACTTGGAAAATCTAACTCACCATTATCAATAGTCGTATTATTTTATTCGTGATTCGCAGGATTCATGATGTTTAAGCTCAACGCTCTATCACCACCGTCGTCACACTTTTACCTAAGATCCCAATCACTACCCGGTCATCAAATACCTTGATGTCCCGTTGTTCCAGGTTCAGGTTCGTCGTAGTAGCATATGCTTCAGCGGAGGTAACCGAGGGTACGGTGAAATTGACATTACCCACTGCCACATCGCCGGGGTTGATGATGACCACTACGATCCGGTTATCACCAGTATAAGCCGTCATCAACAGTTCGCTGGTTTTGTTGCTTTGGGCAGCTATGCGTATATAACCCGGACGCACGTACCGGGCGTAATGAGAGAATGCAAAGCCCCGCTTCAGGATCTCTCCATCAGACGTACCCTGTTCCCCATCGCCGATAAAGGAATAATACCGCTGAATGTACCACCAGACGTAGGCGTTCCAGTTGTGGGTCATGGCTTCGTGGGTGGTTTCGAGCATGGTCAGACTTTCTTCCCATTTGGCAGCTTCACTATAGGAGTTCCAGGGGGCGGCGCCGGCATTGCCGGTATTGAGATTGAGCAGGTATTCCGTCATCCAGATCTCTTTGCCCTGCTGTTTGGCTAGTGGGAAAGGAGCAAGTCCACCGCCGTAGATGTGACCTGCCACGATATCGAGCTGGTCGGCTGCATCCGTATTATTCAGAATGTTATTCGTAAAGGATGGATTGAAATTGAACGATTCCGGCCCGGCAATTTTTGTCCCTTCGATCTGATTTCCGTATCGGGCAAGGAAGTCAGCCATATCAGAGGACGTCCAGTCACAGGATTCATAGGATACCTGAATATCCGGTTCGTTCTGTATGGAAATGGCGTAAATGTCCACGTCGTTTTCCCCCATGAATTTTACGAAAGCATTTATGTGGTCTTTGAATGCAGCGTAGTTCTCTTCCGGAAGATAGCCGCCGATATCACTGCCATTACTTTTGAGCGCAGCCGGCGGCGACCAGGGAGAGGCCAGGATCTTCGCACCATATTTTTGGGCCTCCTGCACTGATTCAAGAATGAGTGGCCATTCGTTCTCATTGGAAGCTATTCTTACCCGGAAAATGCTTAATCCAAGACCGTTCTCATCCGTACTGAATGTTTTTTGCGCTTCGGCGGGTTTTAGGAATTGTGTGCCCCACATCCGGTTCGCTCCCCCAAAACCGGCAATGGTCTGGTAGGTAATAGAAGGATCAATCGCAACGGTAAATGCATCGGGATCGAGCTGGGGATTTGGTGGATCGCTATCTTTTTTGCATCCCAAATTGAAGAGTAGAACAGTCAGTAGGCATAAGACCTTAATTTGAATTCTTGCAGCCATTTTTTGAGTTGGTGTCTATTGTTTTAATCAAATGAGGAGCGTCAATATTTCTCCTTTTACAAGTTAATATCCGCACTGATATAATACATTTCACCAGGTCATCATCACAGGATCACAACATCAATTACTCTTCTTCATCCAGTCCAACTAATTCATCCAACCGGTCAATTTCCAGTATTGTATGCCCGTTCTGGGAATGATACATACGTGCAAACTTCACACCCCATTCGATCTCATGACAGGTGTAGGAACTATTGGTGTGTACATTTTGTGCAAAGGTGTCGTCATATCCCTGCAGCATAATGAGTATCTCGGTATGAGAACGGATCAGATCATCGCATTGCAGCCTGTGCATGGGACTGTCTTTATCGATGGGATGGACGATGGTCCAGTTGAGGGGCAGCAGGGTCACCCGGTCTCTTTCCAGCGGAAGATTGGCATAACGACGGGCCAGACTACCATCGGGGAGTGCTTCCAGCCAGGTCATTACAACTTTAGCTTCCAGGTTGATCAGTTTGTTGTTGCGGGTATTGACAATGCGGAATTGCAGGCTGTCCATTATCTCTCCGGTCTCCCTGTGGCGGTATGGTGTGACAATGGCATTTTTACTGAACAGGATCTGTGCCCTGGGTTTGGAAAAGCGGGCAAAGACAAGTCCGGTAGCTAGTGCGAATGACATGAGACCGACCAAAGCATCCAGCGCGGCTATGGCATTGGCGGTAAATCCGAGGGGGCTCAATGTGCCGTAACCCACCGTGGTAAAGGTCTGAATACTGAAGAAGAAACAATTGGCAAAGAAGGCCCAGAAAGAACTGCCCGGATCGACTCCATTCAGGCTGTAGCGGCCGCAGGCCATGAAGGCAAAGGCAAAAAGAACATTGATGATCACATAGAAGAGGAAGACGATCACGGCAAAACGCTTCCATGACATCTCTACCAGGTGCTGGTAGGGCGCCCAGGACTGATAACCACTCCGCACAATATTAAAAGAACCGTCCTGATTGATCAGCCGGCTGCCACTGGAGATCACCTGATTGCCGAAGCCGAGGTCATCCTGACTGTCCGATGGAGCGGCCTGGCCGACAATGTTGCGGGCGCGGCGAAATGATTGTGTTATATCTGATAATTTCATGGCAGTTATGGAGTCATAAGTCACCAAGTCGTTAGTCGAAAGTCGTTAGTCAGTACGGTACTTGTCTAAATGTGAAGCGAACATCCAACTGGCCGGAATCGATGCTCTGTTTATTGCGTTATGGACCTATTTCTTTCATATTTAGCTCTGATCCGATTGACTGCCGACTATTGACTGAAAACTGACTACTTGCATTATTTACATAAAATTTTACCTTCGGGTTCAAACCAGTCCCAAATTGATCCAATGTTACCACTGAATGTAAAAGAGGATATCCGGCAGGCTTCCACCCTGCCTTCCGATTTTTATCGAGACCCGCTGTCTTTTGAGCGATCCAGAGAAAAGATCTTTGCCCGCACCTGGCACTATGTGGCTGACCTGGCCGATATTGAGCAGTCCGGGCAGGTGCTGCCGTTCACACTGCTGGAGAACGTACTGGATGAACCCCTGGTGCTTACCCATAATACAGATGGTAAGCGTTATTGTTTATCCAATGTATGCACCCACCGTGGGAAAGTGATCGTGGACACCGCTGGTCAGAACCGCCTTTTGCGCTGTGGATATCACGGCCGTTGTTTTCGTCTGGACGGCACCTTTCGTTCCATGCCCGCTTTCGAACAGGTACAAGGGTTCCCTTCCGAAGCCGATCACTTACATCAGGTACCTTTTGCCGAATGGCTGGGGCTTTGTTTTGTATCGCCGGACCCTGTTGCAAGCCTGGAGGAAATGACCGCCCCCATTCGGGAAAGGCTCCACTGGTTGCCGTTGGATACCCTGGAATTCAGGGAAGAAGGCAGCGTCGACTATCAGATCAATGCTCATTGGGCGCTGTACTGCGATAATTATCTGGAAGGTTTCCATATCCCTTTTGTACATCCGGCGTTGAACCAGGCCGTCGACTTCGATCAATACGCCTACGAGATCTTTCCTTACTGCAATTTGCAGATGGCTATTGCCGAAGAGGGAGAGCCTTATTTTGATATTCCCGCCGGAGCTGCCGACCACGGAAAGGAGGTTTATGCCTACTATTACTGGCTGTTTCCTAATCTGATGCTTAATTTTTATCCCTGGGGCTTATCCCTCAATGTCGTGGAACCACTGGGACCACACCAGACCAGAGTGCGTTTCCGTACCTACTATTTCCGGGATACACCACATCGGCGCGAGGTCAATAATCTGCATGAGACAGAAATGGAGGACGAAGCAGTTGTGGAAAGTGTACAGAAAGGGATGCGAAGCCGGTTTTACCGCCAGGGTCGTTTCTCACCGACGATGGAGCAGGGGGTACACCATTTTCACCGGCTTATTGCAGATTTTATGAATGTATAAACCCTGTTGCCGGTTTACCGGTTCATACTACGGTCATAAATAACAGTTTATGTCAAATAGGCTCAATGACCCGGGTGACTAATGCTGATTCTTTTTACATTTGCAAAAAAAATCATTCCATGAAATATCTTCTTACCCTTTTGGCCGTCAGCATATTAATGGCCTGCGGAACGAAAAGTACCGAGGGAACGACTTCATCTACTGCCGGAACAGCTACCGCAACCAGTACAGCAGATAATACGCCTATTGCACCTCCCCATATTGAGGTACAGGTGAATGGCCTGTCCGGTGGTGAGGCAAAACTGGTCGGGATGTACAGTGATCAGAACTATCTGGCGGATCAGGCCCCGGTTGATGCTAGTGGACATTTCGTCTTTCAGAAAGGCGAAGCCTATCGTCCGGGCTTTTTCTTTGTGGTACTTCCGGACGGCACCAACTTTCAGGTCATGATCGACCGTGATCAGCAGTTCTCTATCACGACTACTGCCGGTCGACTGATGGAAGATATGAAAGTGGAAGGGTGTCTGGATACGGAATTGTTTTATGAGACCTCACGTTACGAGCAGGTGGAGAATCCTAAATTTGTTGATGTCAATAACCGTCTGAAACAGGCACCTCAGGGCTCTCCTCAATATAATCAGATAAAAAATGAACAGGATGCGCTGGTCGCCAAACGTAAAGCCTATCTGGCCGATCTGGTGAGTAAATATCCCAACTCCCTTTTTGTAAAGTATAAAGTTGCCGGACAGAATCCCGACCTGCAGGATATCCGCAAGTCTGACGGAACTCCCGACAATCAGGCGCAGGTGGCTGTTTACCGGCATCAATTCTGGAATAATGTAGATTTCAATGATATACGTCTGATGTCTACACCGGTGATCTCCAATAAGCTGAAGCGGTATGTCTCTGAGTTGACGGTACAGCATCCGGATTCGATCAATGCTGCTGTTGATCTTCTGTTGGGTAAGGTATTGAATCACCCTGAATACTACCAGTACTTTGCCAACTGGATCATGTTGAACTATGATCCGGAGAAAACCACATTGATGGACCCGCAGGCCGTATTCGTGCACATGGCCAAGAATTATTTCACCTACGACCGGGCCTTCTGGTCAGACTCCACGGAAGTATATGCCATCCAACTGCGCGCCCACGAAATGGGGCAAAGCCTGGTCGGGCAAACCGGTCCGGATGTGCGGGCGCAGGATCCCAGTGGGAAATACCGGGCTATCTCCGATATCAAAACACCCTACGTGATCGTCTATATGTTCGATCCGAACTGTGAGCACTGCGCGATCGAAACGCCTAAACTGGTACAGTTCTACCGGCAGTGGAAGAGCAAAGGCGTAGAAGTGTATGCCATTGCGTTGAATACCAATCAGGCGGAATGGACGGGCTACATCGCCAAGAACGGCATGAACTGGATCAACGTACACGATCCATCCAATAAATCTATCTACGCCACTTATTTTGTAGACCATACGCCGGAGATCTACGTTCTGGATCCGCAGCGTACCATCATTGCCAAGAACCTGAAGGTGGAGCAGATCGCGACGGTGATCGAACGGGATCAGGCGCAATAAACGGACGGCGCGACCCATTCGGGCGCGCCTGACGGCCGCCCCGTTGACCTTGGCCGGGACTGACGGCCGCTGCGCTGACGGCAGGAGCAGTATTAACATTTGCTCCTACTCTTGCGTCTTCCGTCAGCGATACTACAGGTGGCGCGGCCTTCAACCCCGAGCGGAGTCGAGGGGTGTCTGTTAAATGATGTCGCACATATCCTGCGGGTCTTTCAACATAACTACCAATTTCTGCACCCACTCCTTGCCGGTCTGGCTATCTCCTTTCAGGTGGGGCGGAACTCAGAAGTAAGTGTTTGATTTAACAAATTTCGTCTTTATAAAAACGAATGCGAAAATAGCTACAGTACCTGTCCTCAATTTCATTTTCAAATTATACTGAGATGAATACCCGTACGGTTTCCGGGATGACTATAAGAAAAGCAAGACCGGAAGATAGTGGGGCGCTCGCTGAAATGGGGCAGTTGGCCTATCGCCAGCACTTCAGTTATTTGTGGACCGAAGAGGGGCTGGAACGCTATCTGGAAAATGCCTATCAACCCGATTTTTTTGAAAAGACGATCCGGGATGAGAATGCTGTCATCTGGCTGGCCCTGCTGGAGTCGCAGATCTGTGGATATTTAATCTACCATCGATCAAAGTCATTATCCCAGGCTGGAAATAACGGAGGCTATATCAACCGTATCTATCTGCTGGATCATTGTGCTGGTATGGGGCTTGGTAGTCGCCTGTTGCATTTGGCGGTGGATCAGGGCAAAGCCGATCAGAAGGACTATTTGTGGCTGGAAGTGATGCAGAGCAACGAAGAGTCGATCGCTTTTTATCAGAAACAGGGGTTTGATTTCCGGGGAGCTACGGCTTTTACCCGGTTCCCCATGCGTACGGAAGCATTAAGCCGAATGTGGTGGATGGTGAAGGTGTTAAATGCCTAGTATATTAATATGGCTATATTGTCTGTTCTTTTCGGAGAAAGATCCTAATTGAACCGGGGCTATCCACTACATTGAAAGATTGCCTATCAAAGACTCATTCACCATAATCGAAGAACCAATTATGCACCAACCCAAAGACACTTCCCGTCGTCAGTTCTTTCGCCAGGTTACACAGTTTTCCGCCGGGCTAGCCATAGTGCCGTCCATGCCGGCCGTGCTACCCGATGAGAAGCTACCAGAAAGAAAGAATACCGGCCTGTCGCTCCACGTATTTTCCAAGCACCTGCAATTTCTCGCTTACCCCGACATGGCCGAGACTGCGGCAGAACTCGGATTTGATGGCGTAGATCTCACGGTCAGGGACGGCGGACATGTACTGCCGGAAAATGTAAAAGAAGACCTGCCCAAAGCCGTCGAAGCGATCAAATCGGCCGGACTACTGGCCGATATGATGGCCACTAATGTGAATAATGCCTGGGATCGGACCTACCGGGACGTACTGCAAACAGCTTCCAAACTGGGCATAAAGTGGTATCGGCTGGGCTACTTTCGCCTGGACCCCCAGCGGGCCATACCGGAGGAATTGGCTGAATTTAACCGTCAGATGCAGCAACTGGCTAAGCTGAATCAGGCGCTTGGCCTGCAGGGAGGCTATCAGAACCACGCCGGTAACTATGTGGGGAGTAATATATGGGAGATCTGGCATCTCCTGGAGGGGACACCGGCTGACGCACTGGGCTGTCAGTATGATATTCGCCACGCCGTGGTAGAAGGCGGCCTCTCCTGGCCGGTCGGATTGCGACTGATACGTCCGAAGATCAATTGCATTGTCCTGAAAGATTTTATCTGGAAGCAGGAAGGCACCCAGTGGAAAGTGGTGAATGTACCGCTGGGGCAGGGGATGGTCGATTTTAAGACCTATTTCCAATTACTGAAAAGTTACGAGATCGATGTACCGGTCTCCATTCATTTTGAATACGATCTGGGCGGTGCCGAACACGGGCAGCGCAAAGTAACGGCAGCTGATCGCAAACGCGTATTCGAAGCGATGAAACGCGACGTTCAATTTGCCCGCCAACAATGGGATGCAGAATGAGAGCCCCTCTGCCTTCGATGCTCTTTGTGCCACCGGCACAAGCCAGCGCTAATCCTAAAGGGAGACTTCATATCAAAGAACATTGAAGGCCGATTTAGATTTATCTCTACTTTTTTAGAAAAGGTAGTTATGAGAAAGGAATATAGAACCATGAGCCTCCTGATGGGGCTTTTCATCGCTGTTGTTCTGCTGCTACTATCCTGCAGGCCAGTAGAGAATACCTTACCGCTCACGCTGGCCCGACGGTCTGTTCTCGATCAGGATGTGCGTATGTTGACGCTTCGATTCGGTGAAGATCACTATGCTGCCTATCATCTAGGTGAGGCCGGGTTGAAAAAGATCTGGCGGGGTGGTGTCTTATGGAATGGTGCGGCATTCAACAATATCAAGACGGTACAGCCGGAAAGCTATGGGAACAACTATTGGGAAGCGGCAGATAATCCGGTGATCTGGACGCTGGTAACGGATGGTGAAAGAGAGGCCGTTCGATTACAATACCGTTCCTACACCTTTGATGAAGGAGGCATTACCTTTCGGTATGAATTGGCCTCAGGAAAGGCTGAACCAATCACTGTTTTTGAAAAACCGGCTTTCCTGCCCGGTGAAGAGCAAATTATTTTCCGGCGTGAATTCAGATGCGTGAATTTAGGCGACAACCAAATACTTCGCATTGGTGATCAGGTATTGGAAAATGACCAATCTGTGTCCGTATCATTATCTTTTGCAGAACAGCCACCGGCTTCGCCGCCCGAGCTGGCGGTAAGCGGCGATAACAGCCAGTACTGGCTGGACAGAAGCGGGTGTAGTACCTGTCATGATCATCTGGAAGCCAGTGTCGGGCCCAGCTATGAATCGATCGCCATGCGGTACGAGCCGGGGAAGGCAACCGTAGATCTGCTGGCTCAAAGTGTACGGAACGGCAGCACCGGAAAATGGGGAACTGCGGCTATGATCCCACACCCGGATCTGGCACAGGATGATATTGAGCGGATGGTGCGTTACATCCTCTCGCTTCGGCCGAAAGAACCGAGACAGGCCTCCGCCCTCCCGGCAGTTGAGGAGATCTCTGCCGATCCTGCCATTCCCGGTTTTGGAGCTCCTTTGACGGATGTGCATCCGGCCTTTACCCTGCAAACCATCCGGCCGGACGGGTTCAAGCCCCGCGTAGGTGGTATGGCCTTTTTGCCGGACGGACGTCTGCTGGTGAGTACCTGGGATTCCATTGGCGGTGTGTACGCACTGGAGGGTGTGGAAACGGGAGATACGCAGCAGATCAAGGTACAACAGATTGCCAGCGGGCTATCCGAACCCTTAGGGCTTACTACGGTTGGCGATGAGATCTTTGTGATGCAGAAGCACGAGTTGACACAACTGATCGATCACGATCAGGACGGTATAACCGATGAATACTTATCCATCAATCATAGTTTTGGAGCCACTCCTGATTTTCATGAGTTTTCCTACGGACTGGTTTATCAGGATGGGTACTTTTACGGCGGACTGGGGTTGGCCATGCGCCTGATGTCGCACGAAGAACAGCTGCCCGACCGGGGGACGATCTTTAAGGCCGGCCGTGACGGTTCGTTTGAGCTTATTGCCAATGGTTTACGGCAACCGAATGGGATTGGTATCGCCGTAGATAACGATATCTTTTTCACGGAAAACCAGGGCCAATGGGTGCCGGCCTGTAAACTGATCCATTTGCAGCCGGGAAGTTTTTACGGTTGTGAATTCGGTACGGCTGAGCGGTATACCGGCCGGGAAGCAGTACCGCCGGCCGTCTGGTTGCCGCAGGATGAGATCGGAAATTCGCCGAGTCAGCCATTACTACTGGATCTTGGGCCTTATCAGGGCCAGCTCATTTACGGAGAAGTAACCCACGGTGGAGTTAAGCGGGTATTTCTGGAAAAGATCAACGGAGCTTATCAGGGCTGTGTCTTCCGGTTTATGCAGGGGTTGGAAGCCGGCATCAACCGGATGGCCTGGGGTCCCGACGGCGGCCTCTACGTCGGAGGAGTGGGAATGAACGGAGGCTGGTCGCATCTGGGAAGGCAGTTCGGTCTCCAAAAACTGGTATTCAACGGAAATATTCCCTTTGAAATACTGGCCATGCGCGCTGAAGCAGGAGGTTTTGAGATCGAATTTACACATCCGGTGACACCAGATCCCGAAAGCCTGCTTTCCCTGATCCATCTACAGCAATGGTATTACGAAGCCACCCCACGTTATGGTGGCCCCAAACTGGGCCTGGAAGATCTGAAGATCTCCACGCTGACCATTTCGGAGGATGGAAAACATGTACATGTGCAGCTGCCAGGGTTAAAACCGGGCCACGTCGTCTATCTGAATATAAGTCCCAAACTGAGCAGTGCTGCTGGTGAACGCCTGTGGAGCGGAGAGGCTTGGTATACTCTGAACAACATGGTTGATGAGTTATAAATGATGATTGATCATCCATCAATTATCACTCATCAATTATCAATCATCACTCATTACCCAAGTCATGGATAAAACCAATCTTTCCCGTCGAACCTTTTTGCATCAATCCGCCCTGACGGTGGCCGGATTGCCTTTTGCATCATCCTTAAATATCGGAAACTTGAATCATCCTGCAACCGCATTAAAACCCTTGCAGATCACCGGGGTTAATTCCAATTTTGAGCGTGAACCTCTGCTTAAACCCTTTGGTTTTAAAGGTGGTGCTATTACCAACGTCTGGCAGTCGATCGCCATGCTGGAGAACGAAGCCGGAACTCAGAAGATGGGACTGGGTACCCAGAGTGTGCTGTGGTCCGACTCTAAAGTGTTTGCCGCCCATTCCGAAAACGGCGGGAATGCCTTGATGTTTGCCATGACCGAACGCGCCCTGCAGCTGATTAAAGGCCGGTCATTTGAATCGCCTATAGCTATGTTGGATGATGTGTTGGAAGATGTGCTGGAATACGGCCGCCAGATCACCGGCAATCAGGAATTGCGTAAGACCTTTGCATTAAATGCGCTGGTACCGGTAGACAATGCGGCCTGGTTGTTGTATGCGGCTGAAAACGGTATTGATCAGTTTGATGATTTGATCCCGGCCAATTACCGGAACGGGCTGTCGGCGCGGCATAATAAGGTGGCCAGTATTCCCGCCCTGGGTTACGGTACACCGATAGACACGATCAAAGGATTGGCCGATCAGGGATTTTTCATTATGAAGATCAAGATCGGCGCGCCGGGAGATCAGGCAACGATGCTGGAGAAAGATAAAGCTTTCCTGAAGGCTATCCATGATGGGATCGGCCATTATGAATCAGCTCATGCCCCCAACGGAAAGTTGCCTTACTACTTTGATGCAAACGGGCGTTACGAAAGCCAGGATACCCTGCACCGCTTTCTGGATTACGCGGAGCAGATCGGTGCACTGGAGCAGATCGCAGTGATGGAAGAACCCTTCGGAGAACACAACCATAGTTCGGTGGCAAGTATTACCGATCGGGGGCCGCGGGTAGCAGCCGACGAAAGTGCGCATACTGATGCAGATGCCATTGACCGGATAGAGCAGGGCTACAATTGCATCGCACTGAAAGCTGTGGCCAAGACCATGAGCATGACCATGAAGATCGCTCAGGCTGCATACGAGCGTCAGGTTCCCTGTTTTTGCGCTGATCTGACCGTCAATCCCATTTTGGTCGACTGGAACAAGATCGTGGCTGCCCGCCTGCCTGCTTTCCCCGGTTGGAATATCGGTATGCAGGAAACCAACGGCTGGCAAAATTATCGCAACTGGAATAAGATGATGGAACGTTACCCCATGCGATTGGCCAACTGGGTGACCTCCAGGGAAGGCGTATATGAAACGGGCGAAGCCTTCTGGAAGAAAAGTGGCGGCATCTTTACCGAATCGGACTATTATAAAAAGCTGGTGAGTTAGATAGGAGTGAGGAAGTGAGACAGTGAGTTCACTCTCACTTCCTCATCCACTCACCTCTAGCTCCTACGGTTCCCACCTATCCAGGAAACGATAGAGCCGGGAGTTGTACTTCCAGAGGCGAAAATAGGGCGTTTGCCGTGCACCAAATCGACGCCGGACCGCTTCAATGGAAGGGATCATACTGCCTTCGAAATCGAACTCTGTCAGTTGTAAGGTATTTCTGGCATATTCGATACATTTCCAGATCAGCCAGATACCGGCATGCTTATTTCGAAACCGGGGATCATCGCCCGCCAGATGGAAATAAGCGCGCTGCCTGTCCCAGATCAGGTAAGCTACGGCGTAGATCTGCTCCTGAGCGTCGAGCGCGAAAAAAAGTTCCCGGGCCTGATGATCGTTCAGGGCCTGATCGTGGCGTTCCAGTTGCGTAATAGAGTAGGGGATTTTGATCTGTTGCCGGTCGAAACTCATCTTGTTGATCCGGTAAAATTCGGATAAGGAGAGATCGTGTCGCAAGCTGAAGAACTGATCCGCTTTCCTGATCTCCCGGCGATTATTGTACCGGATGCCGTCCAGTGTTTGTTCCAGGTCAGCAATATTCAGTCGGTAGGTGTAACGGGTGGTCTGCCGGAATCCGGCCCAGCGAAAAGGCAGCCAGTTGGTAAATTCCGGATGCATATCCAGTTTGAAACTGTCAAAGGCCGGGAGTTGGCGGATAAGACCGGCATAGAGTTGGTGCTGGTTACTCAGGGTGCGGTGATCGGGATGCAGGACCGGGCCGAGATATTTGACAAAAGGCGGCAGTACAATAGACCGGAAGATCCATTTCTTTTTGAAAAAATAGGGAAGAGCGGCTACTACCTCGTCTTCATGCCAAAGCAAGGCTGCGTCCCAGATTTCGGTTTGTTGTGCAGCATCCAGATACCAGGGCTGCAGAAAAACCGGCAGATCGGGCAGGGTTTTACAAAACTGACGGTAACTGGCTTGGTTGGACATGAGCGGTACGGACTTATCGCTTTTGTATGATGAAAAGACCGTCCCGTAAAGGTAGCATTAATTTATCCACGCGATCATCATCGCGGATCATCTCGTTGAATTGATGGAGCACCCGGGTGTCCTTATCCTGCTCTTTCTGTAGTACCTTTCCACTCCACAGAACATTATCGGCCAGCAGCAATCCTCCGGAAGGCATCCGGTCGATAAGCTGGTGGTAATACCTCTCGTAATGTTGCTTGCCGGCATCCAAAAAAATAAGATCGAATTCTCCCGGGAGTTCGGGGATGATCTCCAGGGCATCCCCGATATGCAGTTGTACTTGGTGGGTCAGGCCTGCTTTTCCCAGGTATTTTCGTATGATGTATTCCAGTTCCGGGTTGACTTCAATAGTATGCATCTCTCCGCCAGCTGCTAATCCACGGGCCAGACATATGGTAGCATAGCCGGTAAAGGTACCTACTTCCAATATACGCCTGGGGCTTTTAAGCCGACTGATGAGGGAAAGAAGTTGCCCCTGAAGTGCACCGGTGATCATTTGCGGAGCAAGCGTTTTCAGGCCGGTTTCTCTTTCCAGTTCATATAGAACGGGATCCGGTTGGCTGGAGTGGGCTTCGCAGTAATCATGCAGTGTGGTGGCCAGGCGGCTCATTCTTAGGTCCATACAACGTACTTACTTAACAACGATCTGATCATATTTGATTTTGGAAATGTTAATATTTTTTTTTTAAAGGGGTAAAGTTTGAATTTTTCTGTCCATTTTCCGGAATTTGACCTAATAA
>JAGQXH010000280.1 GCA_020436695.1 Lewinella sp.
AAAATAAAAAATAAAAATGTGCATATGTTCGGACATACTAAATATAGTGAAAAATTTATACGTACCAACTTTTTGGCTGTTTTATTAAACACTATTTTTTAGGAGTATTACTCATTTCGAGCTCCAGTCGTCCACCCTTGGCCAACTCTGCCTGGGGAAAGCGCCAGGCATTCAGTTTTTTGCCGTTAAGGACCGCCGAGCGGATGTACTTGTTTTCACGGGAAGCATTCCTGGCTTCGATCACAAAGGTATTGCCCCCGTAATAAGTATCGCTTAAATGGAGGGTCACCTTTTTGAACCTCGGACTGCCCAACTCGTAATACGGCTCCACAGCGGCTCCCCCGTCCATTTGGAAAAGGCCCAGTGCACTCATTACGAACCAGGAACTCATCTGCCCCTGATCCTCATCGCCCGGATAGGCATCGCGGGGCCCTAATCCATAATACTTTTCCTGCATGGCACGCGCCCATTTTTGCGTGAGCCAGGGAGCCTCTGCGTGGTTGAAAAGGTAACAGGACTGCATGTTTGATTGGTTGCCATGATTGATGGGGTAGGCTGCAAAATTGTCGGACAAGGCATTGAAATAGACCTTTTCCGATAGTGCCATGGCATCGTCCAGTTTTTTGATGAAGTTTTCTCGCCCCATCAGTTCAACTAAACCAGACATGTTCTGAGGTACGTACCACGTATATTGCCAGCTATTGGATTCACAAAAGCCGGGAGCATGAAAGGGAGAAAAATCCTGGTACCAACTGCCATCCAGATTTTTTGGGCGCACAAATCCGGTAGTCGGATCAAAGATATTGCGCCAATTTTCGGATCGGCCCATGAACTCCGAATATACCTTCTCTTTGCCCAAGGCCTTTGCATACTGCGCAAAGCACCAATCCTGATAGGCATACTCCATGGTGTTCGACACATAGCTGTGCTGGTCTTGGTTAAGCGGGACATATCCCCGGTCCAGGTAATAATTATAGCTTTCGTTACCTACCTGGCCGCCGCCGGGGTAGACCTCCATCGGGGCCGTCTGTTGGTGGTAGAGGGCCTGATACATCTTGTCGATATCAAAATCGCGGATTCCCTGTTGGTAGGCCGAAACGATGAGTGGGATCTCAGGCTGACCTACCATGACCCGAAAATATTCCAGGCCCGGATTGCCGATGGGTAGCCATCCGCCTTGATCGTACATCTGGAGGTAGGTATTGATCCAATTAGAGGAAATTTCTGGAGCGATCAAATTATAGAACTGAACCAGATTCCATTGCCAGCCCCAATATCCGTCGCTCCCGTACAGGGGCCGGGAAGGATCAGCCTGTTGTACCTTTTCATCCATATCTACCCATTTCCCATTGACATCGCTCCAGGTATTCCGCGGACTCAGGGCCCGGTACATATTGGTGTAGAATTTCTTCTTTTGCAGATAATCGTCGGTTTCGATCTCGACCCGGGAAAGCAAAGTGTTCCACGCTTTCTTTTGATTGGCGACCACGGCTTCAAAATCCCAGCCAAAAGGCTTTGCCATTTCTTCCTCCAGATTGAGTCGGGCCTGCTCTATGCTCACCAGTGAAATACCGGTACGTATTTTGACTTCTTCCGTACCCCTGGGAAAGCGGACAAAGGCTCCGGCGTCAGTTATCTTCATCTCGCCTACACGGAACTGCCAACTGGGCTCGTAGGATGCCTTATTGATCTTATCGGCTTCGTCGATGATGCGATCGATGACCCATCCGCCCATACTTTCCATAGGGCGATCAAACTCAATCGCAAAATGAAGCTTATACTCCTGTTCCCCAAAGTATCCGGTCCCTTTGGAATAAGAATAAGCCCACCCTTCGATAAGGGTGTCACTGATCCTGGTAATCTCGGCATCCCTTAGCTCCCAAACATATTCCGCCGGAAAATGGAGGTCAATGAGTACGCGGTTCTCCTTATCGGGCGGGAGGGTATAGCGTTGCATGGAAGCCCGGGTGGTCGCGGTCAGCTCGACCTCAATCCCGTAGTCGGTCAGGATTGTTCGGTATTTTCCGATTTCGGCCTTTTCCTCCTTTTTGTTGATCCTCGAGCGATAACCCAGATCGGGATTATCAGCAGGGCCGGGCTGTACGAATAAGGGACCATTGGCGGGCATCATCAATAGTCCGGCCATGGTCCATTCGTGTACATGACTAAAGCCCATTACGTTCTCGATCTGGTATTCGTACCCGGCCTTCCACTGGCTGTCCTCATTATCGGGAGCGATCTTTACCATCCCCATCGGCATCCAGGGCCCCGGAGCGATCATCCAGCGCGAGCCGCTGGTTCCCATAAACTGATCCACGTAGTCCACCGGGGTTACAACCGGTTGGGGCCTGCGTTCCCGGAGAACATCGTATTTTAATTTTCCATCGACGAATATCTGTACCTGCGACTGCCTGGTGTTCTTAACACCCGGAAATTCAAATTCCAACACGGAATGCCCCGCTTCCATCTCCAGTTCCCGGGCCGCTCCGTCCACTACGGCCCTGATCGTTGCTTTTTTTCCCGAATGACGTAGATCGACTTGTAAAGGCAAGATTTGACTCCCGCCCTTTTCCAGTTCGCGCCTGGCAAAATCGACCGAATGCAAAAGGGTTCTTCCGGGAATTCCGATCTGCATGGTTTCCGGGCCATAAAAACCGATAGCATCGAAAGCGCACCAGTGGCCGGTCATGTTCTGGAAGACGATCTCGTTGATTCCTTCTCTGAGGAGGGAAACGGGTAAGTCTAGTGAGATCCTTTGGAGATTATCTTGTCTGTTTTCGGGAGATTGGGAGGTTCCCTTTTCCAGTTGGTGATCGTAATCCGTTCCGTTAATCGTACTGCGCAACAGCGGAGCCTGTTCCGAGGATGTAGCTATAATATCGACCTGCAACGTACAGGTCCCGGTATCCGGCAGTTTGTCCAGCTCGAAATAAACGGGCAATTTGTTCAGTGCCAACCCGGCCCAATAGCCATAACCGCCAAAGTCATCCCTGGGACCGGGCAGGACATAGGGAAAATCCTTCTCCGGCGAGGATTCCCCCACTACATAGTACCGATGGGCCCCGCCGAAACCTTCGGGCACGAAATCCTTATACCGATCGGGTGAAAGCGCAAACTCAGCTGACGTTCCATCGGTTACTCCAATGTTCCATAACAGCTTTTGATCAGGTACCTGAGCCTTGATACCGATAACATACACTAAGAAACATCCCAGAAACACGAAAGGTAGCGTCCGCTTCATCATGCTCGTATTTATGCTTTTTGCTTTGTAACGGGAGCCTTTTTGGCCGTTAATGGTATGACAAATTGATAGACAAAACACAAGATCAAAACAACGATACTCCCCGCAACTCCAACGCTGGAACTTACCGCTCCCATAATGGGGGGTATCACGGCACCTCCGACCACGGCCATGATCAAAAGGCCAGATATCTCATTGGCCCGGGCCGGCATTTTATTGATGGCAATGGAGAATACTAAAGGAAAAAGATTACCCGCGCCCAGACCGACGATGAATATGGCGACCAACGCCATCGTCTCAGAAACCGAAAACAAGATCAGCAAGCCTCCCGCTATCGCCAAAAAATTGGTACTGACTAAAAAGAACAGCGGCTTTACATAGTTCAACAAAATAGCCCCCGTAAACCTACTGATCATTAAGGCCATGAAATAGACACTGATCCCATAGGAAGCCTTTTCCAGGCGCACACCGTGGAGTTTCATCAGAAAACTTTGGATGTTGGAATTCATACCGACATCGGCTCCTACGATCAAAAATATACCGATGACTACGGCTACAACAAATTTATCTTTTAACAGCCCCAAACAAGATCTGAAGGTGGCCGGAGCCTCGGAGTGCATGGTTTCTTCGATCCCGGTCATCGAAAGCCATAGGACCGATAATAAAGAGACCACGGCATACACCACAAACACCAATCGCCAGTCACCGTAGTGCAGGGCCATATAGGTCGCAATAATAGGACCTAACAAGGCTGTGGTTGCCTTGACGAATTGCGAAAGGCTCAGATAGCTCGAAAGTTTTTCTTTTGATGTCACTTCCTGTAGCAAAGGATTGGCCGCCACCTGAACTACGGTATTGCCGATACCAATACAGATGAAGGCAACCAATGCCATGGAGAATGAATAGCTCACAAAGGGGAGTAACAGACCGGCAATAGTGATCCAGATACCGATATTCATCATCTTTTTCTTTCCGATCTTGTCCTGAAGCACCCCAACGGGTATCGAAAAGACGAAGAACCAAATAAAGACCATGGAGGGTAAAAACTGGGCGGTGGTATCAGTTAGCCCAAAATCCTTTTGCACATAGCCCGTGGATACTCCTACAATATCGACAAAGCCCATTACGATAAAGGTAAGAAATACGGGCAGGATCTTTTTCAAGGTACTTTTTTTTGCGCTCATTGACGGTGGTTTATAGGTTGGGCAGTTCGTCCTTTACCAAGTCCCAAAAGTCGGGTCGGAACAGTTTGGCGCTGCCGATTATAGCGGCATCCTCCATAAGGTCGGAAATGACAAAGTCTACCGATAGCCCTGCCTCCCGGATACTTGCTTCCAGAACAGGCAGGAAGAATGGATGGGCATTTGATATGTTCCCACCGAGAATTACGAGTTCTGTACCGTGCAGTTTTAAAAAAGGAGCTATGAATTCCGCCATGTTTTCACCAAACTCGCGGAATACCATCAGTGCGTGCTTATCCGCGACTTCGGCTATTTCCTTTACTCCCTTTACTTTCCTGGAGGATAGTTGATCATATCTTCGAATGCACCACCGAGTAGAAAAATAATCATCGGCAATTCCCTCTTTATACGGTTTATACCAGAAACAACCGCCTTCAGGCACATCATTACCGATCACCTGGGGGGCGCCATCTTTTAAGAAAGCCGAGCCAAAACCGGTACCCAGTGTGACGGCGATGACCTTGCTATAATTCTTCGCTTTACCCATGGAAGCTGCTCCGACACCGAAGGCCGTTGCATCGTTCATAAACCTAAAATCTACATCCGGGGTATTGATCAGCTCTTTAAGCTCGTCAGGGATGGACACATTGTACAGGTTTTCATATTTGTCATTACCCTCAAACATGGCCAGGCCGGTCTTATAGTGAAACGGTCCCGGCATGGCAAAACCTAGCATGGCACGCTCTTTTATGGAAGCGCTCTGAAGGGTCTGATTAATGCACCGGCTCCACCTTTCAAGGATGCTTTTCTTGGAGGCCTTGTTGTCTACGTCCACTGTATGAACGGTTGCCGGGACTATACTGAGATCACCCACGTTGACGGCCGCACTGGTGATATGGCTACCCCCTATATCGACTCCTAAGACTCGTAGGTTGTTCATCATTTCATCGGGTTCAAATAGTTGACAATTCTTTTGTCATTGCGGTGGTGATAGAATGAGTTTTAAAATTTGATCAAATGTATGAATGTTCGTACATATGAATTGTGCGCAACAAATGTAATAAAATTATCATTATCTTATTAAGCTCTCCCTGAAAAAGCTTGTGGAGGGCATGTTCACGGATAACCACTATGGCTTGCTTTGTTTCGGTGAAGAGAACCGGAGGACTGGAAAATGGATGCCGAGCCGGATGGTAGGGACGAACGTCATATTGTCAATCTGACCGACCCAAAAGGCATTCTTATTGCACAGGACGGGTTTAATTATCAGGGAGATAGCCTGGCGGCGCAGAATTTTAAATTGGTGCGCTGGGAGCGAATTGTGGAATTGGTTAAATGATGGACTAATTGTAATAGCGGTGTAGGCAAAGCCGACGCCGAACGAAGCTTTTGTATGAAAATGGGTAAGAAAAGGTTGATCTGGGGGATTTTGCTTCTTATCGTTGTGCTATATTTAGCTTGGGGTTGCTATGGTGCATGGAGACTTTCGCAAATCCAGGAGCTTTGAGGGGAGTAGACTGCGATTGTTATCGTATTGGGTTCTTTTCGAATACTTGATAGGCAACCGGGGATTGAAACGCTTCAACTATTTGTCCTGAAGCTAAAGGAACTGTTATTGAAAGATGACTTGCCGCAAATTTCAGTCGTTAAGATAGATTAGACTTAATGCATATGACAGTGGAAACAGTGAACGATTGATTATTTCATCAACCGTTCACCGTTTATTGTCAGCGCAGCGGCCGTTTACCGTCTTCCCTCATACCCCTTCAACAATTCCACCATCTTTTTATTACCGGCCATCCGGGCGTGATACATAGCATATTCATCACCCGGAGATACCTGGTAAGGATCGGCTCCATGTTCCAATAGCAATTTGGCAATTTCATAATAGTTCCCACTTACAGCACAAATAAGGGCAGTACCATCTCCATCTACCTGGGCATTCACTTCGGCTTTCTGGTCCAACAAGTATTTTACAAAATCCAGATGTCCGTAGCGGGCGGCAGCCATCAGCGGCGTTTCATCACCGCGGTCGTGAAATTCAACATCTGCCTGGGCGGCCACTAAAAGCTGGCCGATCTCCAGATGGCCAAGTCTGGCTGCGGCTACCAACGGTGAGCGGGGTTCACCATCGTCCCGGAAATTGCAGTTAGGGTCCACCGTTTTCAGTAGTTCGCTTACCTGGGCTGCGTCTCCGGCTTTTACGGCCCGCAGCAGATCACTGCATCCATGATCGGCCCTTGGATCGCCAGGGGGATAGGTTTGCGGGGCAGCTTCATGATCGATGGTTATGGTTTCCTGCATACTCTCACCGTCAACGCTAGAGATCAGTTCATAGGTGCCGGAGGGAATGTGTCGAAGGTCCCACGTCAATTGATGCGTACCTTTAGTTAGACTTTCCCAAGAGATAAA
Source organism: Lewinella sp. (assembly GCA_020436695.1). Taxonomy (GTDB): domain Bacteria; phylum Bacteroidota; class Bacteroidia; order Chitinophagales; family Saprospiraceae; genus Flavilitoribacter. Next base: position 6,835 of record JAGQXH010000280.1, read on the forward strand.
ATACTGGCAACCTTGATCATCGGCAGCTAAGCCCAGTACTACTTCTTTTAGATCTTGAGAGGAACCTATCCGTAGTGACAACTCCTGGGTGACCGGGGTGCGGACCATGAATGTATGAACGTAGTCGGGGAATTTCCCGCTTGGGAGAGTATCTCCCTCAAATATCGCCAGTAGCGTCGTAATACTTGCCTCATTCGGAATGGGATCAGGAATTACGGCAGCTGTTTCGTCTGCAATCTCATTGGGTTGGTGTTGGGTGATTTCAGTTGAAACAGAAGTTGTTGGATGAATAAATGCCTGCACCAGGAAACTGATACTGATTATTAACACAAACAAAGCTCCTTTGATGAGAGACGGTTGCTGATCATATTGGCCGAACAAACGGAAGATACGTTTGCTGAAAGTGCCTGAGTTACCATTTGCGTTCATAACTAATCTCGTTTTTGAAGGATGATGGAATAATTGCAAATGGGTAAGGGCTTCGGCGTAGAGCATAGGCGTATCGCGGACCTGGATGACCAGATCGTCACAACAATGCTCTCGCTCTTCGCGGGTCTTACCCGAGATCCACCAAACAACGGGATGGTAGAAGAAAAGTACTTCCACGATCGATTGAACGATATTTACCAGAAAATCAGCCCGGCGAATGTGTGCTAGTTCGTGCAACAGCAGTATTTCCAGTTGTTCTGGGTGCAGCCCGGTAAACAGGCTTACCGGAGCCAGCACTACCGGCCGGAAGAAATAGAACGTAATGGGCTCCTGCACAGAATTCGAAAGCAGAAAATTCACTTTCCGGTGTATGCCCATTTCCCGGCATAATTCCCGGAAACGAACGCGCCATGAGTGATCAGGGTGCTGAACATCCCGGCTGCGTAGCCGGTCCATCTGGAGAAAACCAAGCAGCAGGAAACCGGTCAGGATCAACACACCCAGATACCAAACGACGGCCAGTGCCGGCATATAAGGGCTGAGTTGCAGACTCCATGATTGTAGCTTATTGACGGCTGTTTCCCACCAGGGTAGGGAGGCGGTCGCCGCTACAGTCGGATCGGATGTTTCCACTGGGACAACATTCGCAGATGGGTCTGTGATGCCTTTATCCGCAGCATCAGCCAGGTTTTGAACAATTGCTTGATACGTGCCGGCTGACTGCCATTCCCGGACAAAAGTCTGTGCGGTCCATACCAGACAACACATTAGCCCGGCCGTTAGGATCAGATACCGGGTTTGAGACTGCCGCTGTGGGACGAAGAACAAAAGTGCGCGCACTAACAGCCCGATCAAAGCGATCTGCCATAAGCTATGCACCAGGGTCCATCCGGTAGCCTGCCCAAATGAGAGGAGTTCTGACCAGTTGAAGCTATTCATCTTTTTGTTTTTGTTGAACCAGCCATTCCTGTAACTTTTCCAGTTCCGCCTGATCTACCTTGCCTTGGCCCAGGGCATGCATTACCATTTTCATAGCAGAGCCCTTGTAGGCCGTATTTAGTAGTCGTTTGAACAGACTTTCCTGCACTTCCGCCTCTTTGGGTACGGCCTCATAATAGTGGACCTTGCCCTGCTTATGGCGCCTGACCATTTCCTTTTCCGTCATGCGCTGCAGAAATGTCAGTACCGTGGTATAGCTTACCTCCCGGTTTTGCAGTATCTGTTCGTGTACCGTCCGGACGCTTGCCGGTTGTTTTTCCCAGAGTATCTGAAGGATCTCCAGTTCTACTTCCGAAGGTTGGTAAATATTCGGATCTTTCATGTTTGATGGTGTTATGATCATAACCGAAAACAAATATATACTACTTATGTAGTAGGTGCAAGTTTTTCTACTACATAAGTAGTATTTTAACTTTTGCACTCCCTTTGCCCGCTGTTTTGATTATGTCGCGGAGTATTTTTTTTAGCTTTATGCTACCAATTATTTCTATCTGTTTCTTTTAAATCCATGCAGTTGAAATTGATCACCTCCATTCTCATCCGGAATAAACATCTTACTATTGCCGGCCTTCTGGTAGTTGGCAGCATTTTGTTCCAGTCCTGTTCGACACCAAAAGATGATGCTCAGCCTCCTTACAACGTACTCTTTATCATATCGGACGACCTGACTTATAATGCGCTTTCCTGTTATGGGAATACCGTTTGCCAGACGCCGAATATCGACCGGCTGGCCGCCCGAGGCATCCGTTTCACGCGGGCTTATTGCCAGGGTACTTATTGCGGTCCTTCCCGGGCCTCCTTCATGTCGGGCTATTATCCGCACGCTACGGGTGTACTTGGCTATACCAATCCACGCCCCCAGATCGGCGACCGACCCACGTGGCCCCAACTTTTCAAAAATAATGGATACTACACGGCACGGGTAAGTAAGGTCTTTCACATGGGGATTCCGGGTGATATAGAAAAAGGCGGAGACGGTGCAGACGATGAATTGTCATGGACCGAACGCTTTAATAGCCCCGGTCCGGAATGGACTGCACCGGGTGATGGGGAAACCCTGGAAGGCAATCCGGATGGGAAGAAACCGGTGGTGGGTGGAAATACGTTTGTCGTAGTGGAAGCCGATGGTGATGATATGGTACACTCGGATGGAAAAACTGCGGCCAAGGCAGTAGAACTGATCCAACAGCACAAGGATGAACCCTTCTGGTTGGGGGTAGGTTTCGTGCGACCGCATGTGCCTTTTGTAGCTCCCAGCACTTATCATCCGCCGTTTAAACCCTATAACAGAATGGTTTTACCCGAAAAGGTACCGGGTGACTGGGATGATATTCCCGAACCGGGCATCAATTATAAAACCAGTGTAAATATGCAAATGGACATCCGCCGTCAAAAGAAGGCAATGGGTGGCTATTATGCCTCTGTAACCTATATGGATGCGCAGGTAGGAAAGGTACTGGATGCTCTGGAGGAAGCCGGACTGGAAGACCGGACCATCATAGTTTTCACCAGTGATCATGGTTATCATCTCGGAGAGCACGATTTTTGGGCCAAGGTCAGCCTGCTGGATGAATCTTCGGGGGTACCTCTGATCATCAGCGTACCGGGCAAAAAGCCTGCAGTTTGCAATTCTCTGGTCGAACTCCTGGACCTGTATCCAACGCTGACTTCACTTTGTGGCCTGGATGTTCCGGAGCATGTGCAGGGGAAAGATATTTCCAAATTACTGGATGATCCTACTGAGCAAGTCCGCGAAGCGGCCTTTAGTGTAGCACCCATG
>JAGQXH010000281.1 GCA_020436695.1 Lewinella sp.
ACGGGATATTGCCCCGCCATGCCGGACGTATCACGACTTTAAGCTATAGCGCTGATGGTCAATATCTCCTCAGTGCATCTACGGATAATACCATCCTCCGCACCCGAGTGGATGGCAGTGAAGCGGTCCGGCTTTCCGAAAATTTCGGTGAAGTACACAAAATCGCCTTTTCTGATGACGGACGATACGCCGTATTGGGTACCGAAACCGGTGTAAAGATTTGGGACCTTGATCTGGGAACATTATCCAAGTCATTGAACCGGAATACACAGCAAGTCTGGAATATAGCTATTTCACCCGACGGTAGTAAGGTCGCTGTGGGTGGTATGGATTATGTGGGTATCTATGATCTGAGCGATGGATCATATCGCCAGTTATCCCGCACGAGCAATATGGTCTCTGGGTTGGCTTTCAGTCCCGACGGAGGTAGTCTGGCCATCGCAGCTATTGGCGAACCCGCTACTCTGCGTACCTTGGAAGGGAGCATTCAAACGACCTTTCCTGCTTCTCCTGATCAGTCATTTACCGAGTTGGCATTTACGCCGGATGGGAAATTCCTGATCACCGGTGAAAGCCGTGGAGCGGTGAAACGTTGGCGGCTGGATGCCAGCTATTCGGATGTGTTGAAGTTGGGAGGGACCATGATCAGATCGCTGACGGTACGTAGTGCTTATGAAATATTAGCCGGTGATATGGAAGGCATATTATACGCCTGGGATCAACCAGGGAAAGAGGCAAAAAACTACCTGCTTGATCGCGATATGTTCCTGGAAGCGGTTGCTTTATCACCTGACCGCCGGCATATACTGGCGGCAGACAATTGGGGAAACCTGCTTGTCTGGCCGGTTCCACCTGGGGGCAGCCCCGAACTTCCAGTACCGGATGAGATCACTTCATTGACCATATTGGACAGTACGCAATATTTAACGGGGGATCTGGCCGGCCATATTCGCTTGTGGAAGCCCGGTGATTCAACGCTTACGGTGGCAGAAGTGGATGGTGCTGTGAACACACTGTCGTATTCGACTACCACGGCATTAGTCGCAATCGGCAATAGTTTCGGTGAGATCATATTCATTGCACCGGACGGTAGTAACCGACGCCTGGTTCAGACCCCACAAGAAGAAGTGCAAAATTTACACTTTGCACCGGATGGTCAAAGTTTATTGGTTAGTTACGGAGGGTTTACCGATGTCCAATTGCTGGATTTGGAAGGGAAAGTATTGCAAAACTTTCCCGGCTCATCTTCGGCTGATCAGGCGATATTTTCTCCGGATGGGAAATTGGTTATGACCAATTCTCCCGTAGGTGGTAATGCCGGGGCACTTTACCGCTTGGACGGTTCTCTTATCTCCAATAACTTCACGCATCAGGTTTTTGACAGCAGACAGTCCAGGCAGGTAGAAAGTGGTGTACTGGCCTGTGCTTTTACACCTGATGGCAAGTACATCATTACTTCTGGCGGTGATTTTCAGATCAAGATCTGGGACCTGGAAGGAAATGAGATCCGGAGTTTCAGCGATGGATACCTGGCCTGGCAGTTGCTGACCGTTTCTCCGGATGGGCAATACGTGATCAATTTCAATTACGATGGAAATATCACAGTGTGGACGATAGAAGGCTTAAAAATTCAGGACTTCAAAATGGACAATCAGGTGAATGCACTGGCTTTTTCGCCGGATAGCCGGTACATCTGGACGGCCGGAGCTGGTGGGTATCCCCAAAAGATCGCTCTGTGGAAGACCGTTCTTGAAAAATCACCCATATCCAGAATTGAACTATATGAAAGTGGCGCACTGGCAGATGAACCGGAAGATGCAGTAGAAGAACTGTTAAAAAGCGAGGTCCAGGCGGAACTGATCGATTACGGTGCGTATTTCCAGCAGTTGTACTATCAGGATAACCGGCCGGAGTATCTTGATTACATGCGCCGCTTGTATGGAAAAGCCCTTTCTCCCACATTGGAGAAAGCACCGGATGCCTATAGTTTGGGATGGTGGGAAAGGCATCTTAGTGTGCAACCGGGAGATCGCCCGGGCATTTCCGAACTAAAATTGCTTTTTGAAGAGCTTAAGGGGCAATTGAGATAAATGGAATTGGATGCGCTTGTACCTTATTTCCCAGATCAGAAAGCCGAATACCAGCAGATATTCCAGACTAACAACCCACAAATTTTCAAAATAGCCGGGATAGCTGTAATTGACGTAGGTAAGTATGATCAACGCCGACCACAATAGTGGGAATCGCCAGTTGGTAAACATACACAATACTACCGGAAGAGCCACATACCAGGGATGGACTGTGGTAGTGAAAAACAGATACAGACAAATAGCAAATAACGCCCGGCCCGGCAGACTTCGCCAGCGTTGATCCTTATCCAGGATGGCGGCCAGAGAGATACCTGTAAATGTAGCGAAGGCCAGCCATGGCCCCAACTGGGCGATCGTGTTATATCCCTTGATCCGGAAGCCTATCCAACGCAACAGGTAGTAGATGCTGCCGTTGAACTCGAATTTTCGAAAGTATAAGTCCAGACTGTTCCCGAAATTTTGGAGAAAGACACCGTTCACCAATGGAAGAAAGAGCAATACGAGTGCTCCGCCCATAACAGCAAAAAAGCGAATACTTCGCTTCCAACCCAGTCTGCGGATGAAAAAGGGCAGAAACAGCAACGGCAATAACTTGGCAGCAATGGATAAGGCTATGGCAACGGCAGCCCAGCCGTACCGTTCCTTTTGCAAAAGATATAAGCCCAGCACCAGGAAGAAGATCATTGCTCCTTCATAGTGCAGATTACCGACGATCTCGACGATGAGCAGGGGATTGAGTGCGTAGATCAGACTGCGTGTACGAGGTAGTTTAAAGCCGTTAAGAATACGCGGCAATAAGAAGATCGTACCGGCTTCACAGAGCAGCAGGAATAGTTTCATAATGAAAGCACTGCCACTGATGCTGTTGGGAAATAGCGAGCAAGCCAGTGCAAAGGTTGCCTGGGCCACAGGAGGGTAAATGGTGAAATATTCCGGAGAATTGAGTTTCTCATACAATGCCGGTTCAAGGCCGGGTACCTGATGTCCGGCCTCGAGATAATAGGCCGGTAAATGATCGAAAGGATTGAGGCCATTTATCAACAGACGCCCGTCCCAGATAAAGCGATAGACGTCATCCGAGAAACGGGGAAAGGAAAACAGCAGTATCAATCTCGCCAGCAGGCCAATGCCCAGCCAGAATTTTAGTGAGGCCTTTTCCCCCATTCGGATCACATATGCATAGGCGGCGAAAAAGGGAAGGTAGGCCAGTACGATCTCCAGGAAATCGGATTGCTCCGGTACAAAGCCCAGGAAAATAGTGCAGGCTAATAGAACACCGGCCGCTATCCAGTTTGAGATCGTGGTTTTCATGCCGTGAAATTGGACCAAAAAATTGGGATAATCAGTTCCGTCAACGGCAAAATGTAATCCATGCTCGTTTTCAGACTATTATTTCATACTCAAATGTCGCAGACTATAATAGAAAATGGTTCCGTAACCCAGCGCCAGCAGGAGATGGAAGATAATGAAGGAGGTATTGTGCAGATAAATCCCTCCCAATACGGCCGCCGTAAAATAGAGTGCAAGCAAGCCCTCAAAAACGGTGGTCCACGACAATTTCCGGATGACGTACTTGTTCCGGCTAAAGCTGTCTTTCAGGCTTTTGATGTTAAACTTGGGCGTGCGTATGAATGGTGAACTTTTCCCAAGATAACCCTGGATCACGGCCACGCTGTTGTGCAGTGACAGGCCCATGGACAGGGCCAGAAAAAGAGGAAAGAGGAACAGGAATTTGATCACACTTTTGAAAACGCTATCACCCTGTGGAATGGCGATCACATTGGCCACATAATATACCGCACTCACCGAAAGCAGGCCGATGAGGAAAAAGGCAAAGTAATTCATCCGGAAACCGTTCTCCATCAGTTCACCCAGGAGGAAAAGTAGGGGTACACTGAATACGCCGGTCAGAAAAACGAACAGAAATACCGTACTGGCCAGCAGATGACTGGTAGTCTGTACTTTCTGGCGCAGGCTGAGATCGGAGCGCCATACGGCCGGCAGCATTTTTTTTGCGGTTTCCGCACCGCCCTTCATCCAGCGGAACTGTTGCGATTTCAGACTGTTCATTTCCGCCGGTAGTTCGGCCGGTGAACCGATCGCTTCCAGATATTGTATCTTCCAGCCTTTCAGCTGGGCGCGTATGCTCAGATCCAGGTCTTCGGTGAGTGTATCTGCTTCCCAGCCGCCGGCATCCTCGATGGCCTGGCGTCGCCACACCCCGGCTGTGCCGTTGAATTGCAACAGATAATCGCCACGCATGCGACCGGCCTGTTCCACCGTAAAATGCACGTTCAACTGAATGGCCTGTAACCTGGTGATCAGCGAATATTCCTGATTGATGTGCTCCCAGCGGGTCTGCACCACGCCCACTTCTTCGTCCTGAAAATAAGGGATGGTGTTTTTGAGGAAATCCGGGCGCGGCAGAAAATCTGCATCGAAAATAGCAATGAATTCTCCCCGGGCGTAGGGCATGGCATCGCGCAAAGCTCCGGCTTTGAAACCTTCCCGGACGGGTCTTACGATCTGTTTGATCTGAAAACCTTTGGCCTGGTATTCCGCTACTTTTTTTCGTGTTAGAGCCGCAGTCTCATCGGTGGAATCGTCCAGGATGTGGATCTCGAAACGGTCGCGGGGGTAATCAAAGCGGGTAATATTATCGATCAGCCGCTCCACCACGTAGAGTTCATTATAGATCGGCAACTGGACGGTCACAAATGGCCATTCATAGGGCGTATCTTCCGAAGGGAAAGAAGAGAGATCATGATCTGAAGTCTCCTGTCCCACACTCATCATCGCCGGTACATTGGATACTGCCGGGGAAGCGGGTATCATCGGTGCCGCTGCCTGTTTTCTATTCTTCCGGTAGTGATACAGTAAATGCAGCTGCATAAGGCAGTAGATCGTTATGTAGATCAATGCCAGGGTGTAGATCCCCAAAACCAGAAATGCTATAAAAGACATGTCGCTCAATTTTGAGTCTGAGAGTCTGTAAGTCGAATTACCACAACTTAAAAATGGTCCAAAGTATCTTATGTCCGGCCAGGATCGTGCCCCGGATGGTTCCCGATACTTTGGATACGCCCACCCGTCGCCGGTAACGTACGGGTACTTCGGTGCATTTTAACTGGTACTTAGCGGCTTTGACCTGCATTTCCACCGTCCAGCCAAAGTCCGGGTCCTGCATGTCGATCTCCAGAAGCCGGTCCCAGCGTATGGCCCGAAAGGGGCCCAGGTCGGTGAATTGATAGTCGTAGAACAAACGGATCAGGCTGGTGGCCAGCCAATTGCCGAAGATCTGTTGCGGCATCATGGCACCGCGCTCCATATTGCCGAGCGCCCGGGAGCCGATCACCAGATCATGATCATCATTGAGGATCGGAGCAATGAGGTTCGGCATTTCTTCCGGATGGTCGGAATAATCTCCATCCAGGAATACAATGATATCCGGTTGTTCTTCCGAGGGTTTTTCCTGAATGTAGACCATCCCTTTCAGACAGGCACTGCCGTATCCTTTGCGAGGCTGATCCACTACGGTGGCGCCGTTTTGACGGGCTACTTCCGCCGTCCGGTCGGTACTGTTGTTATTACACACAATAATTTCCCGGACAAGATTCTTGGGAATGGCCTGAAGAACGAGCCCAATGCTTTTCTCCTCGTTGTATGCCGGTATAATAACGTCAATGACTGCTTGTTTCAATGGAAAAGTAATCTATAGTTTGATATCTAATGGCACTACAGGGCAAAGGTAGAGGAATTCTGATGAATCTGGGTGTCCTGGGTAGAACAGTTGAGTGCATACACGCATACTTACCTGGACCGCCTGAGAAACTTCTCATCCCCAAGTTCCCAAGTCTCCAAGCCCCCGTCAACTCACCGCCACGGTATAGGAAACCGATTTCAGCACCTTTAGGTATCTTTCCAACAAAAAAATAATGAGAGCTTGTTCTGCCCGCTAAAAAAGAGCGCTTCGATCCCGGTAATTTTCGCCTTGCTGCACTACATCTTAGATGCAGTGTTGGGTTGTTTAATCTACGAATGTTTCTCTTATGACCTCTTTGATCTTCTTTATTTCTTCCTTTGACAACTTTTCTAACGATTTAGTTATCCTCCTTTTGTCGATGGTCCGAATTTGATCGACTACGACCCAATTCTCGTTTCCTTGAAAGTCTATCTTTATCCTCGTTGGGTACTGCTTCGTTTTTGAGGTGATGGGGGCAATGACCACGGTCCTTAATGGTCGATTCATCTCATTTGGTGAAATGATCACACAAGGACGCGTTTTCTTGATCTCGTTGCCGATGGTCGGATCCAAATTGACAATCACTACTTGGTATTGGGTCAGCCGCTTTTTCATTCTTCCAGTTGTTCATCTTCGAAGATATCATCAATCAGTAGCTCGTCATCCCTTCTTTCGTGCATCTTCTCGAATGCGGCTTCCCAACCTTCTCTTGGATGGTGGGCCGGCTTGAGGATCAGATAACCTTCTTTGAAGATCAACTCTACTTTATCCGTGATCTGGTATCTCTCCAAAACGGTCTTGGCTAAACGGATACCTTTTGAATTTCCTATTTGAATGATCGGTATTTCCATTGATATATTTTTGTAATTACTTTGTAGGTACAAAATTGCAGTTTCTTTTCCTCCCTGTCAATACCCCAGAAGATCTTTTGGTGAGATCTTTTCTGTTCCCTTGTGGGCTGGTGCCCAACAGACAGGCATAAATGGAGTGGCGGCGTCTAGCAGGATTGAACATCTTATGCCTTGTTATATCCGGCTTTATAGATGTTATGCTCTACCCGACGCAGGGTGGTTTGGGACTTTCCCAAACCTCTTCAAGGTTGGCATAAATTCAACCCCTGCCACCAAACCCGCCCGGTGCCACCCCGAACTCTTTTTTAAACACCCTGGAAAAATAGTTTGGATTGTTGAACCCTACGCTATAGGCAACTTCTGAAATATTCAGGTCAGCATTTTCGAGCAGCTGCTTAGCTCTTTGCAATCGTATCGTGTTGATGAACTGCGATGGGGTTTTTCCAGTTAGTGCTTTGAGCTTTCGGTAGAGCTGGGTATGACTGAGGTGCAACAGGCGACAAACGTCGGGAATGGTCAGATCGGGAATGTGTTCCAGTGCCAGTTCAATACTTTCCTGACCGTTCATGGCCACCTGGACAAAATAGTCCGGCGTCAGAAGAGATTTGACGTAGGAGATCACGCCGGCATGGTCTTCTACGAGTAAAACATACGGTTTGTCACCGGAGATCTGATCCGGGCTGGCCGGGAGATTTTCAAATGCCGGTGTAAAATCCTTGCCGATAGGACCGCCGGCTTCAAAAGCAGCCGCTATCTGCAGAGTGGAAGGTCTCATCTCCACCGGTAATAAAATGGTAAATTCACTACCCCAACCTATTTCGGATTTGATCGCTATGCTGCCTTCCAGGAGTTCAACCAGTTCCTTCACAAAGGCCAGCCCAATTCCGGTACCGGCAAAGGTGCCTCCGCCGTTTACCCCATGCCGGTTATGTTCTACCTGATAGAAGCGGTCGAAGATGTGAGGCAGATCTTTTTCGGAGATGCCATTGCCGGTATCTTTTATTTTTAGCTGTAAATATTCCTGTTCATCGGCAGGCGCTGTATTGATCTCCAGGGCAACTTTGCCGCATGCCGGTTTTTGTCAGCCCTTTGCGTTAATGAAATGCTGCTTTTTGGACAGGTGCTGAACAAAGATGAACAAGAGACAGGTTGAGCGCCTGCACTTATTTTACAAATCCTAGCATTTATTTTGCAAACTGCAGATACCGGCTTGTAGGGAGCTTTGGGAAAAGCAATTTGGTGAGCCGGGCCCGGAAGTGGGTTGTGCAGAAGATGGGAGGGAGGAGATGAATTTACTCTCGGCCTGCCCCATACACGCAGCGTCAGGGCTATTTAGGCAACGGACAACCCTCCATTGGAATGTCTGACTAAAGTTCTAAAGATGAGTTTTACACAATGAATTCAGGAAACTTCCGTCAGGGACACCGTCCTCGTGCCGCCGAAGTTTTAGAGGCGTAGCAAGATACTCCCTCCGTCAACCCCGAGCGAAGCCGGAGCGGTCGTCAGCAGAGCGGTCGTTAGTGAGCGTAGCGAATGTCCGTCTTTATTTCTCTTTGTAGCGGTGAGTAGGATCGTAAGCACTGACCACATTTTCATTCCGTATATCCGTTTCGACCAGACCGTCGCGCAAACGAATGATGCGGTGGGCGTGTTCAGCGATATCGGGTTCGTGCGTCACAAGGATAACGGTATTTCCATTCTTGTGGATCTCCTCGAAGATCTCCATGATCTCCACGGAGGTCTTGGTGTCCAGGTTACCGGTGGGTTCGTCCGCCAGAATGATGGAAGGATTGTTGACCAAGGCGCGGGCGATGGCTACGCGCTGCCGCTGACCACCGGACAATTCATTGGGCTTGTGATCGACGCGGTCTCCAAGTCCTACTGCATTCAGTACTTCCTGGGCGCGGGCATTGCGCTGGCTGCGGCTCATACCGGCGTAGACCAGAGGCAGGGCCACATTCTCCAGGGCAGAGAGCCGCGGCAGCAGGTTAAAGGTCTGGAATACGAAACCAATCTCTTTATTGCGCACTTCAGCCAGTTCACCGTCTGTCATGGTACTTACATTAGTGCCGTTCAGCCAGTATTCTCCGCTGGTTGGTGAGTCCAGACATCCCAGAAGGTTCATCAAAGTGGATTTTCCGGAACCGGACGGACCCATCAGGGCTACATACTCATTGCGTGCAATGTCGATGGTGACCCCCTGAAGGGCTTTCACCTGAGTAGTACCCATGATGTAGATTTTCATCAGATCTTTAACGGAGATTACGTTATCCATAACTTATTTTGGTTTTCACATTTTTTCATACTGCCGGGCAAAAGTTTTGCCGGTTGAGCGTAGGCTTTGCCTACGACTCTACTTATCAATCACCTTCGGCACTTTAAAAAACTCACCATCCTGATCCGGTGCATTTTTCAGCGCTTTTTCCCGGCTGAGTTGGTGCTGTACTTCATCTTCCCGCCAGACATTACCTTCTTCGTTGATATAGACGAGCGGGTCGACGTTTTTGGTGTCCAGTTCGTTCAGTTTTTCCACCATTGCCAGAATATTGTTGAGATCTTTCTGGATGATGGCTCTTTCTTCTGAAGACAACTCCAGGCGTGCCAGATGTTCAAGGCGTGAAATTAGTTGTTCATCTATCTGCATAGCAAAAAATTAGACGATTCCCGATAATTCATCGGTCAAGGCAATTTCTTTAGTGAAAGAAAATCAAATGTAGGGAAAAATATTATTTTCGTGCCAACATAGAGCCGATGCCGAAACCATCCTTTAATCCATTTTCCATTTTCAAATCGTTTTCGGATCGGTACTCGGAGCAGACTGCCGAAGGGGCAGGCCTGACAGATTAGGAATGCTATATGATGGAACAAGCTCTACCTGCGGGAATCAAACACATCGCTATCGCCGGGAATATTGGCGCCGGCAAAACGACGCTGTGTTCACAACTGGCTAAGAACTTCAGTTGGGAAGTACATTTCGAAAGCACAGCAAATAATCCGTATCTCAGTGATTTCTATATGGATATGCAGCGCTGGTCGTTCAACCTGCAGATCTTCTTTCTCAACTCCCGCTACCAGCAGATACTCAAGATCCTAAACGGTGATATTACAGTGGTGCAAGACCGGACCATTTACGAGGATGCCTATATCTTTGCCCCAAACCTGCACGATATGGGCCTGATGTCGACCCGGGATTTCCAGAACTATTTTGAGTTGTTCAAGACGATGTCCTCCCAGATCCAGCCACCGGACCTGCTGATCTACCTTCGCGCCAATATCCCTACACTGGTGTCCCACATTCAGGCCCGTGGCCGGGATTATGAGGGCAACATGAGTCTGGAC
>JAGQXH010000282.1 GCA_020436695.1 Lewinella sp.
GTTTTGAACATTTCGCACGCCATCTCCTGTTAGTCAATGGCTTAGCAAAATATTAAAAGCCTAAAATTGGTTCATTTATTTTTGCCCCGTCACTTTGCCGAAAATGGTGTAGAGAAGTTGAACCACTTGTAATGGGCAGCAGCAGCCCGTATACAATCCGCCCGGTCAAATACCCGATCGTAGCCGAAATGATCCATGGCTTCCCGAAAATGAAATTCGATCAGTTGGGCATCCGCTTCACTGATCCGGTCCCGCCAGCGATTGACGTTAACGGTAGAAGGTTTCGAGAATTTCTCTCCGTCAAAGTTGTTGCCTTCCCAGCGATAGCCGAATGTTGAAGGATACAAAAGGTCCGTACTATAGTCGATACCGATGAATTCGGCCAATTCCCGGATATAGCGCTGTGGATCGGCCGTGACATCTTCAAAGCGGACGATGCGATAACGATCTTTCCCCATTACATCCTCATTGGCCATAGCCATTTGAAAGCCAAGGCCGCTGCGTTCTATCAAGCTTTGTTTTAAGCGATTCACTTCGTCGTTGTATTCCTTATAGCGCTGTTCCCAGCCGGAGAGCAGCGAGCCCCAATTATCACGAGGATCGCGTATGATGTGAATGAATTTGGCGTTTGGGAAATTGTCAAGCAATTCCAGTGCGTAGATCTCCGTACTGGTTGTTTTTTCGATCCAGACTTTCGGATGCTCCACCCGCTGGAAATAGCGATTGTAGCCGTCGATAAATTTTGGAAGAACCTGCTTTAGTTCAAAATCTTCAGCCGGCCAGGTAAGGATCTCCGCCCGGAAATCCTCCAGTTGTCCCATGAGTTTTTCTCTTTCGGCTTCCGTGCAATTAGCCTTGGCGATCTTTTTCCGGTGCACCTCCCCTACCAACACATTAGCGAGCCGTTCTCGCTTTTCTTCAACCGAGAACCGTTCTCCCACATAGCGGGGGAAATACATATAGAAAAAAGTGCTATCATCAGGAAACACGACTGCATCCTTCGCACCATCAAACAAATTCACCAGCATCGTGGTACCGGTCTTACGGTGGCCACAGATGAAAACGGGATATTCCAGGTATTTTTTCATTGGTATCATGGTTTCGTCGGTTTATTCGTTCCCCATACTCCATTCATCAAAAACAAGGGCAAACGAACACCGTTCTAAACGATCACTATCTCGTAACCGAGATCAAGCCCTCCTTTTCAAAAGCCCTCGCCATCTCTGCCAGGTCAAAAATGTTCATGTTCCATTTTACGGCAATATCGAGCAGACTATTGCTTCCATCTACTTCATTGGCCAGGATCTTCACAATATAGGCGGCTGATTTGGCCAATGCGTCCCGAAAAGTGGGGTAAGCAATGTCATGGCGGGAAAAACAGGGTTCGGCTTTGTAATGGTTTACATATAGGTTATCGGCTTCCAACACGTTAATCATGGTGGCTAGATTTTCCAGGGTGTCTACCAGGCTTTCCGGAGAGATCAGTTCCGGGGTATCCAGAGAAGTATGATATTCTTTGAACTCCGCAGGAGGGATCCGGGTGAGGGCCCCCATCGGCATACGCACTCCGGTGCCATTGAACTGTCGTTCGTCCGAACCTCCTGGCCAAAAAGGCAGGATGACGGAGACATCCGGATAAAACTGATCGAATGAATACTTTGCCACTTCGTCAATCATTGTCTCACCACTGTAGGTTTTCTTGTAATGCAACTTACCATTACCTCCACAGCAATAAGCGGTAAGGCCGGCAAACACTTTCTCACATTTTTCAGGGAACTCTGCCAGGTATGCAATAGCTCCGATGGTTTCGGGGATAATGATCAGCCGGTAAGAATATTTCAATCCTTTTACCTGTTGCAAATATTTAAATAGCTCCGTTGTGACCACTACCCCGGATAGGTTATCATTCACCATAGATGGATGACACATATAGGAGGTGATCAGTACTTCCTCTTCCCGTTCACCTGGCAGATAAATCTCCCCGATACGCAGGAAATCATCATACTCATTGATCTTCATTTCCACTTCATAACCGTCGTGGATAAATTTTTCCCGGAAGGTATCGAAACTTAGATTGAACGACCAGTGGCTTTTATAATAGTGAAAATTGTAGGGAATGGCTTCCGGTAGATCCTCCCGGAAATTTAGATGTGACAATAATTCTTCGTGGCTGATGATGCCATTGAATTCCCGGCTATAGGCCGACAAATGCAAATTGTGATCGGCAAAATCGATCAATGTGTTTCCCTCCGGATCTTTGATCCTTGCGACCTTGACATTCCAGGATTTCGGGACAATCCAGTCTAATACCTGCTTTCCGCTCGGGATCTCGTGTACCACAAATGGCAGTTCCTGCTTCAGTCGATCCATCGAGATCCGATAGCCATCATTGACCAGCGTACGATGGATAGGGAACAGGTCCCTGATCCGATCGGCAATGTCCTTTGTTGAGCGCGATTTATCGATCTGTATTTTTTTCATTGAAATCTAGTCGGTTTAAGAAAATCTCAGGATTAGAGCAGCGAGTACAGGTAATTGAAAAAGCTCAAAATCCATCATTCAAAACTGGGCCGCAAATATTTTTCATATACTTCCCGCACGACTCCACTTCCTCCCATCGTCTCCAGATAGATAATATTAGGCAGAGCCTGTATATCCGGCGTAGCATTAGCCGGGCAAAAAGCAAAACCCACTGCACTCAGCGCTTCCCGGCAGTTGATATCATCACCGATGTACACTACATCACTCAGACTGATCCCTTCCTTTTCACAAATATCCTGAATTGCGGCAAGTTTCCCACCATGTCGTCGTCCCTGATACAAATAGTCGATCTTTAATTTTTTTGCACGGTTATTAACCATCTGAGTATCCTCTGAAGTGATGATCGCAGTCTTGATCCCTTGTTCCCGGATCAATCCAAAAGCCATGCCGTCATAAGTATGAAATCGTTTGATCTCATCTCCTTTTTCCGTATAGTACATACTGCCGTCAGTCATGACCCCATCAACATCCGACACCACAAGTTTGACCCGGCCAAACCCCTCTTCTCTGGAATGATCGATACGATATTGATGCATCAGAAGCTCACCTATTTTCCAATCGATGGGTTCCCGAAGTTGAAATGCGGTGTAAGAGGGCATTTCATACACTGCGATCTTACCGGATAAGCGATTTATATTAGCAATAAAACTACCTACTTTGCTGAAGTAAAAACCTTCCGTTTCAAGCAATTCTTTGTGTTGCTCTTCCTTTGACGGACGTTTCCGGTAGTTATAACTGATACTGATCCCGTCGTGCGTCCAGTAAAAATGACGGTTGCGGACCGCACTGAAGAGCGAATAAGCTCCAATACTGTGCATTAGACCCAGCGCCTCTTCGAATTGATTACTTGTATGTAGTGGGAAAGTATAATCAACCAACATAAAGATATCGTCATTCGCCAGTCTGGACTGACGAAGGTACTCCAATAGTAATGTTTCGATTTTCTCGTAGTTAATCACATCCGGGGCTTCAGTACGGTAGATTGCCATTTTTGAGAATTCCATCCGGAACAATGAAGCAGCCGCCGTATCACTATTGGTAGCCACTATGATCTGTTTGACTTTCGGACATTGCTGCAGGGCATCCAGCGTCCAGAAAATGAGGGGACGACCACACAAAAGACGGGTTAGAAAATTTTGTCCCGCAGCTGTATCCTCAAGTGCAGGAATAATGGCAACAACTTTTTCCATTCAATTATTTTTAATCAGCTCTATCCTCCAACGTGACGGAGAAAAAATAAATGAAACAAATTTAGGTTTTCAATATTTCGATAAGCCATTGACCATCAGAAGATGGCGTTCGAAATTTTAAAAACTTAAGGAAAATTTGTTTCATTTATTTCCGTCAAACTGTAAAGGAAAATCTAATAAAATCATATTTTCAGTGATCACCGGTGGGAGGTGATCGAAAAAATTTCGAAAGGCCGGCCAATTCTCTCTCATGGGTTTGGCGTAGGAAAATACCCGGCATCCGAATTGCCGTGCGTAGATGGTTGTACTGCTATATGCCAGATAAAAATCCGCCTGACTGCTGTAGGCAATCTCTTCCGGTGCTGCTTCCGGAGGAAGTTCAATAACTTGGATCCTATCCGCAAAAGCTTTTGCAATATCTCTGAAAACGGGAATAGATATCTGTTCGTGATATTGCTGCGGATGGAACTTTACGTATAAGGTAGCGATCCCTTCTCCTATCCAGTAGCGAAACAAAGCCCGTTTCATAGTTTGGTATTCTGAAATGCTGCAATATCCTTTTTCAATCCAGGGGCCGGTTACCAGTAAATGCTCAATTACTGCGTAATCCTCTCTGTGCTCAAAAGGAGGTGGCAGAATATGTTTTCCTTCGTCGGGCAAAGTAGGAAAAGTATCCTTACTAATGCCGTAACATCCGGCATATTTGGGATGATCAAAGGATAAGGATTCAGGGAAAGCCCGGAATCCCGGACCCAGGCAATAACGAATTATTCCCTGCAACAACTTCCTTTTCAGCGCTGAAGCATTATGGACATAATTATAAAAACCAGTCCGGTAGCTCAGTGTACCTTCCTCAATAAAAGCATACTGAAGACAAAGTGGATGGCGGATCATGGCCAGATAAGCATAAGGCCGTGTATGTGGGATAAAAAGACGGTATGGGCTACCTATCTTTGACGTGATCAGTACATCCAGTGCCTGAAGCTGTTTTCTGTTCGTTCGGCAGGTTTCAAATAATTGCTGCTTTTCCCTCCATCGGACCGGACGAATAAAATAAGGCGTAATATCCAGCACCTGAACCGGTTCGCTCTCAAGCTGAAATCCCCGGTCACTTAAAAAAATGCAATCATCTCTTTCCCATCCATTCTCGTGGATAACGGCCCGCGCCATGCGGAGGGTAATGCTGCTGTGTACCACGAAAAGATATTTGCTCATACGGAGGTAAAAATAATGCTTAATTTCGTACCCGCAAAAGTAAGCAATGGGGGTCATTCAGAGACAAGGAATTAAGAGTAGTCTGGTAAATTATCTCGGTGCCGGGATCGGAATGCTGAGTACTGTTTTTGTTTATAACCTTGCACCGGAAGCATACGGACATACGCAGTTGCTCAAATCCGCAGCACTACTTTTCCTGCCACTTGCCAACTGGGGAATCCAAAACCTGACCATTCGCTTTTTTCCTACCTTCAAGACGGAAGATGGCGGTCATCATGGTTTCCTTAGTTTTCTTTTCCTGGCGGCAAGTGCTGCCTTTTTGGTGTTTGTTCTCTTTGTCTTAATTTTCTGGGATCAGATCTATGCTTATTACGCCAGTCGGGAGGCGGAATCCAATTTTGATCCAAGGTTTCTCTGGTACTTTATCCCCCTGACCTACCAACTGGTCCTGGTCAACATGTTAACCAACTACATTTCCAATTTTCAGCGAATCGTCTGGCCGGCCATCTTTCACGATCTTTTTCTGAAATTCGTCGTACCGGCCTTGATCCTGTTATTCTATTTCGGATACATCGACCTGACCTGGGTTGTCCGGATCTTTTTACTGGCCTATGTGGTGATCATCCTTTTCCTATTACTGTACCTCCGTAAACTGGGCGAACTGCACTTCCAGAAACCCGATTCCAGGATCTGGGAATATGGGAAAGTCATGGCTGATTTCGCCGGTTTCAGCATGCTGGGAAGCCTGGGCAGTGCGCTGGCCCTACAACTGGATACTTTTATGATGGGTAGCCTCGACGACATGTATCACACTGGTGTATACAGCCTGGCTATTACCATATCCATGGCCATCGCCATTCCCCATCGATCGATATCAACTATCTCTGCTCCGATCATTGCCTCGAGCTGGCAAAAGAACGACACCACCCACATCAAATCCCTCTACCGGCAAACTTCTCTGTTGCTGCTGATCGCTGCAGTTTTTCTATTGACAGAGATCGGGATCAACTTTCCCGATCTTTGCAAGTTGTCTTCCAAAGGTGAGGTATTGCTCGATGCCTATTGGGCCCTGCTTATTCTGGGTATTGGCAGGATCGTAGACATGGGAACCAGCATCAACGGTTACATCATCCAGTACTCGAGTCGTTACCGGGTGAATGTATATTTCATTCTGTTTCTCGGCCTGATCAATATTGCTTTGAATCTTCTCCTTATTCCCCGCTATGGTATGGAGGGAGCGGCAATGGCCACCACATTCTCACTGATCAGTTTTAATGCGCTGCGCACCTACTATGTACACTGGCAATTTGATATGTTTCCCTTTAGCTGGAACACACTATGGGTATTGTTGATCGGTGGAGTTGCAGCATTGATCGGTTGGTGGCTGCCAACCACTTCCTCGGCTATTTTCAATATGCTCTATCGGGGTACAGCCGTAGCATTGTTATTTCTGGGTCCGGTCTATTGGTGGAAATTATCACCTGAATTGAATAAAGCGCTGGATGATAACTGGAAAAGAATATTCGGTTGATCATATCATTAACCTCAACCACAGCCGTTTAAATTCCTCCGTTAAATAATAACCCTGGCTGATCGTTCATACCAAAAACGGGCGATCTCCAGTTCATACCCGGAGTTGATCCCCAGTGATGTCGCCTGATCAACCACTACGTGTCCAACCTTACCATTCAGAACTTTGCCCGCTTTGATATTCTCCACATAAGTCAGGGTCATACCTCCTACGTGTTTGTAAAGGGCTTCCCGTTCTAATCTGGTAAACTTCTCCTGGTCCAAAATAGGGATCATTCCACCGCCGTGATGTTGGTAAAAACTAGACCGCTCGATGCGCACGCTGATCACCGAGTCGGCTTTAAAAATGACCAGGGTATTGATAGCATCCTCAATATCTTCCGATCGCAAAAAAGGGAATTCAATTGGCAATATCATAACTGCCTCAATCGCGTCCTGTACCAGATCCGGCGCTTCAAGTACATGGTGGATAGTGCCTGTAAGAGAAACATTGTGACGTGCCAGGCTCATCGGGCGTTCTACAAAGAGCACCCGCTTTTCATCAGCATACTGTTCGCTCACGTAATTACCGACAAGCTCATCAGCAGAGGTAACGACCACCCTGCGGATCAAGGGACTTTTCAGGGCCGATCTGATCTTAATATCCAGAAGTGTGTTGCCACCCAATTCAGTAAATGGAAGGGCTTTGCCGTTTAGCTGTGTATTCCGTACCGGAATGATCGCGGCAGTTACTGGTAATTCCAGTGCATTCTTACTGATAAAATCACGTTTGATCGTCCGGCGTGTATCCAGGATACGTTCTTCGTTAGTAGTCAGATTTTCACCGTGTTGCCGGTAAAAGAACAGCGGTTCACGGATATTGGCCACCGGATATTTCGTGGCAAATTTGATCCAGAGTTCATAACCATCCTGACACGAATAGGCCTCATCATATCCCCCTACATTCCGGAGGAAGTCCGTGCGGATCATGGTACAGGCTCCGTGTGCAGGCTGATCCAGCAGGCTTACTTCTTTATCAAAATCGTGTCGTTTGATTTCCGCCAGGATGTGCTCGTCTTTATCCACCAGATAGTAATCCGGGAATACCAGTCCGATCTCCGGATTCCCCTCCAATACCTCTACCATTTTCTCCAGAGCGTCCGCCTTAAGATAATCATCGGCATCCAGTCGCATTATGTAGCGACTACGAGCCAGTTGCAGGGCGATATTATTGGTAATATTCAGCCCTTTGTTTTGTTGGTAGATCACCAGGACGTTAGCCCGGTCGGCATACTGCTCGATGATATTGCGGGAATCATCCGTAGAGCCGTCGTCGATGATCAGCAGTTCCAGATCCTGAAAACTTTGCTGGAATACGCTCTCGATGGCTTTGCGGATGTAATTGCCGTAGTTGTAGTTAGTGATATAGACGGTTAGTAAGGCCATCAACGCTTCTATTTTGGAATACCCACTAAAGTGATACCATCAGAAAAACGCATTTCATCCACAAACTGTTGCAACTCCGTCTGAAAAGCCCCCGATCCGGTGAAGCCTTCATAAGCATTTGTTAAGTGGCCTACCTGCATGAGCGTCTCATACACATCCATTCCGTAATACCAGGCAGCAGTGGGTTTGAATCCATGACGAATATATAACTCAGCTGCCGATGCATCCGTAAAGAGCATGATATGCCCCATCGGATCGATGTGTCTGATAATGGTATCCGGATTTAAACGCTGTGCCGCCGAGCTGAGGGAATTCCAGCGAGGTAACTTGGATATGACCATTCCACCTTCACTGCTTGCCACCACATCATGAGCGGCTTGTAAAATAGCTCCGGGATTTGGCGTGTGCTCCAGCAATCCCCAGAATGTAACCACGTCAAATCCCTCGTATTCATCCGTAACCGTAGTAAAATCCCGGCCATCCATTTCAAATCCCCAGATGTCTCGTGCAAACTGACGGCTGGACTCGCTCAACTCTATTCCTTCAGCCTCCAGCCCGGCTCTACGGCACGCTTCTACAAAGTGCCCGGCACCGGAACCAACGTCCAGTATGCGCCTGGGGCGCCTTCCGTACTGTTTTTCATATACTTTCAGCATCCAGTCAC
Source organism: Lewinella sp. (assembly GCA_020436695.1). Taxonomy (GTDB): domain Bacteria; phylum Bacteroidota; class Bacteroidia; order Chitinophagales; family Saprospiraceae; genus Flavilitoribacter. Next base: position 8,566 of record JAGQXH010000282.1, read on the forward strand.
ACCAGGGTACCGCAATTGCATTCAAGCGGGACTCTGCCGCCGATTTATCGGTGTAGGTAGCGGCGTAGGTAACATCATTGAGATAAAAATCGTGGATGGCTCTTTTAGTCGGACGGTTTCGTACATATACATGGCCCGTATCCGGCGTTTGTACGTATTCCGCTCCATAAATATTGGCTACCAATGTAGCATCATCGGTGGAGATCCCGGTGACCGGACATTCTTCCACCTTTTCGTGTTCCCCACCGTACAGCTTCTTTCTGGACTCCTGATAATACTTCACTTTTTCCTTAACACTTTCTACGATGTTCTTCTTTAAAGTTAGAAGGTCCGTCTTCTTCCCCAGGTATAGATCCATGGGGAATGACTGGGTTTCCGCCGCATCCTGTCGGATCCAGATCTCCTTATCCGATTCTCCCTGTTGTACGAGGGGAGTTTGTTTCAGCCACTGCAACATATATTGGTTTGATTTTATCGATTATTTTGTCAGTTGTCCATAGTTACTGGAAAAATTCCCATTCCAGCTTTTGATGTGCCGCCAGATCCACTAAAGCAGTTTTACCGATGAGTTGATCATAACTCCGGGCATCGATGCCATGATTAGGCCGCAGGCAGATCAGGTGTTTTGCCTCAATACAGGTACCGGCGTGAATGTCCACTTTCGGATATACGGCCCGCCGGAAAGTGATCACGTGGTCGCCTTCCACCGGCAAAGGGCGCTTTAAAGGATCTCCCTGTAATAGCTTTATGGCTTTGATCCGGTCAATCAAAGCCAGTACTTCCGCCTGAGTGAGGGAAACTTTATGATCACGAAAGGTCTTTCCTTCTCTTGCATCCGTGAAGTGGAATTCCAGGATCTCCGCCCCCATGGCCACGGCCAGCGCCAGCGCTTCGCCCCCTTCCGTATGATCGGAATAACCAACGGGAAGGCCGGTCACCGCTTTATAAGACTGCATCACCGAAAGATGCGCATCCGCATCCGGTATGGGATACATGGAAGTACATTGCAGAATAGACAGAAAATTGGGATTCAGGTAACGGTCATCCAAATGCTGTAAATAGGCCACCGTTTCCAAAACTTCCTGCAAAGTGGCCAATCCGGTAGAAAGAATAATGGGTTTTCCCAAACGTGCAATCTCCCGTAATACGGGATAAGCCGTCAGGTCACCCGAGCCGATTTTATAGATAGGCAGATACGGATCGATCCATTCGATATAATCGATATCCCAGACCGAAGCCATGAAGCCGACACCAGCGCTACGGCACAATTCCGCCAGCTCGACATATTTTTCCCGGGAAAGTTCGAACTTTTTGAAGTGTTGATTGCGCACCGGGCTCTCCAGTCGGCTGACCAGCGTATCGCCTGAGTATAACTGATATTTGATGAAATCTA
>JAGQXH010000283.1 GCA_020436695.1 Lewinella sp.
CTCTACCTCTAATGAATTTACTATCATAGTACGTAATGAGGATCTGGATCAGGCATTTTCGGCGGTAGCCGGCTTGAGAGGTAATTGATATTTCGATACTGTGATGCTATGATATTGAGATACTGTGATGAGTAATGGCATTGCAAAATTCGTTATGATTGCATCAACTATTGTTTTGATATTGATCTGCTGCAATGCGGCGAAATATAATTTAATAATGGGCATTGCTACCGAGTGGTCGTAGTTTCATCACAATCACAACATCACAACATCACAACATCACAACATCAAATAATAATCATCATCCTGGCTTTGACTCTAAGGTTGCCGGGCGTTTTCTGGGGGCATGTAGACCGGAGTGACGGTGCTATTCTTGAACCGGATGAATTTCAGCACATCACCGTTGCTGCCCATTATCTGCACCGCCTGGACCATGAACTCGGCCGGGACGTAAAAGAGGTGTTCTGGAACAGCCGGGCCTATGGGGTACAACTGAGCTTTGGCCTCTATATCGGCGCCAAGTTGGGATTTCCGCTGGATACCAGTCTGAAAAAAGTATTGATCGGTCGTATGTTATCCGTACTGTACAGTCTGTTATTGCTACTGGTAGTGTACCGGATCGGACTTCATCTTTTCGGACGGGCAGGACCGGCGTTGTGGAGTATGTTATGCCTGGCCGCGTTTGACCTTAATACCACCATGAGCCACTATGCACTACCGGAGATGATGTATAACTTTTGTCTGCATCTATCTATTCTGGGCATGCTTCGTTGGGCGCATCAATTGACTTCGTCTCATACTAAGGTGCTGACTTACATTATTTTGTGCATTGGCGGCGGCTGGACGCTGGGAGCCAAACTCGACTTCCTCCCTTTTTTCCTGACTCCGCTTTTCATTTTTGGCATGCAACTTATCCTAACGCATAGCCTCCGACAAAGTTGGGCGACTCCACTGATCGTCCTTACCGGCAGCATTCTCGCTTTTTTCCTGGCCCATCTTTTTTATTACCCCTGGGAGGAAATGATCTATTCCTATAAAAAGCTTACCGAACTCAATCAGGATGTGATCGGCCGGGACCAGCATTGGCTGTATAATCCCCTACTCTATCTGGTGGCGGTGGTGGCGGGGACCAGCCTCCCCATCATGCTTCTGGTCTTTTCCCGATTAAAGAACTTCTGGGAAAAAACTATTCACGCCGCTCCCTGGATGTCAGCCCGGTTTATAGGGATAAGCTATTTCCTACTGCTTATCATCATGGAATTCGCAGTGCGCTGGTCATTAGATACGCCCTTTGTGAGACGGGCGGATATATTCTTACCGGCAGTGGCATTAGCTGCCGGCTATGCTTTATGGCAATTGTGGGAAAGCGGTAACAATTGGAAGAAAGGGCTCGCGATCGGCATTGTTCTATATACGCTGGGGCTAACGGTGGTCAACCAATCCAATTTCTGGCAGGATACACGCTACGAAGCTATGGCATATCTGCAACAACAAGTCAAAGCCCGATCTTTTCACTATGGCACTTACGCTTTTGTACCGGGCATGCCGAAGGAAGGTAATGATCCCACAGCTGCACCACTTCACATTATGCACGAATCACACTATGGCCGTTACTGGAAATTTTTTACTACTCCTTTCCGGGTACCCGCCTGTTGTGAAGAGGTATACAATTGCTGGTCGGAAGCAGATTGCGAGCGGATACAGGCCATTTTTCGGGGAGAAACAGACTACAGGTTGATCGTTGAATTCCCTTCCCAAACCATATTCCCTGAGCGCATCTTATTTAAAAGATGGTTCGGCACCTATGAGACTTTTCTGGGAGATGTAAGGATCTATGAGGAAAAGAAGTGATATGGGAATATTCTTTTATGCTGCTGGAAGTTGGGAAGTTGGGATGTTGGGATGTTGGGATGTTGAGATTTTGGGATTCATCCAAACATCTCAACGTCCAAACGTCCATTTGTCCATTTGTCCAGTAGATAAGAATACGCTCCAGGTATACTCCCTAAAGGTCTGATCAAGGGAACAATAACACCTACTACCAGCTACTCAAAACGGACAAATACTCCGGTTGGTCCTTTTTCACTAACCGCCCTATCGGTTGCAGGTCCAGGCCAGCAGTCTGCATTTCCGCCTCGAAAACGGATTTGTACGAGGGATCAACACTTACCAGCAGACCTCCGCTTGTTTGCGGATCAGCGATGATCGTATAGTTTTGGTCACTGGTTGCCAAGCGGATCTTGGAGCCGTAAGCTTTCCAGTTGCGGTGAGTACCTCCGGGCGTGCATCCCTGAGCAAGGTATTTATCTACAAATCCAAAAACCGGCAAACGGTCGAGAAATATTTCGGCACCGATCTGGGTGGCTTCACAGACTTCAAGAACATGGCCGGCCAGGCCGAAGCCCGTCACATCGGTCAGGGCATGTACATAGGGAAGCCGGCCCAGGCTCTGGCCGATCGTATTCAAGGTAAGCATGGATCTTTTAGCAGTATCAAGATCCTCCGGTTCGGCCAGCTTACGCTTTTGGGCGGTGGTCACTATCCCGATACCCAGCGGTTTGGTCAGATACAGCAGATCCCCGACCTTGCCGTCCTGATTCCGTTTGACATCGGCGATGGGCACCTTGCCCGTTACCGCCAGGCCAAAGATGGGCTCCGGCGCATCTATACTATGTCCACCCGCCAGCGGGATACCTGCGGCGGTACAAACGGATCTTCCGCCGGAAACAACCTGACCGGCCACTTCGGGTGGGATCTTATCGATGGGCCAACCGAGAATGGCGATGGCCATCAAGGGTTCTGCGCCCATGGCGTATATATCGCTGATGGCATTCGTGGCGGCAATCGCTCCGAAGTCGAAAGGATCATCTACGATGGGCATAAAAAAATCAGTAGTGCTGACGATGGCCGTATGGTCATCGAGGGCAACCACTGCGGCATCATCTTTTGTTTCATTTCCCACCAGCAAGTGGGCAAAGCTGGGAAGTTGTTGATCAGAGGTGGACAGTATTTCGCTGAGCACACTGGGAGACAATTTACATCCGCAGCCTGCTCCGTGGCTGAATTCCGTTAATCTGTACTGCATGGTATTTCATGTAATATCTGACCGGAGAGCTCAACCGCCAAACGCGGCAGATCCGGCATTCGTATCCGGTAATGAGCACAGATCAGTTCCTTTTTCGCGTTGATGGACTTATGGTAACGGGAATCGTAATAGTTGAGAATAATGGCTGCCGCCGATCTGAGATCTCCCGCCTGGATGCAAGCTATGGCCCGTGCTGCTCTTTCCGTGCCCAGTTTCCTGGTAATCGACCGGGTGGCAGAGATCAAAAGTTCTTTATCCAACTGACCGTAATCTTCCAGCAGGAAGTCAATACGCTCGGTCTTTTCGATCTCGAGGAATACATGAGCAGAGCGCCCCATTTGCCGGTACAATCCCTCGGGGAGGTTGACCCGGCCAATGCGCATACTTTCATCTTCGATCCAGATGGTCTGTTGAAGATCAAACTGACGGATCGTTTCAAATATGAGGTTTTGAAAATGTTCGGTAGAAGGCTGACTCTTACATTTTCGATTGCCGAAACTGGACCCCTGGTGCCGGGCCAGACCTTCCAGATCAACGACCTGTGCTCCTTTAGCCTGCAACAGATGCAATAACTCCGTTTTCTTGCTACCAGTATAGCCGGTGAGTACACACAAGGGCAGGGGGCGTTCGTAAAATGCTTTCTGATAATTGCGATAAGCCTTATATCCGCCCTCCAGGACGATGGTCTGAAGGCCATATCGTTCCAGCAGCCAGGCCATACTTTCCGACCGCATTCCGCCCCGCCAGCAATACAGGGCCAGTGTATCGGACTGCAAGGCTTCGGCCTGCTCCACAAAACCCAGCATCTTCGGCCCCACTATTTCCAGTCCTTTTTTGATAGCCGGTTGTCTTCCTTCCTGTTTGTATAAAGTTCCAATAACAGCCCTTTCTGCATCCGAAAAAAGAGGAAAGGATATGGAATCGGGTAAGTGTCCGGTCTGGTATTCGCCCGGAGAGCGCACATCCAGGGTAGGAATGGATGAGCTATACTTGAGGAAATCGTTGATCGCAACTCTTTTCAAAAAAGTGTAATTATCTACATTCAGGGCTGTTAATATGCAGCTTTTTGATGACTTTTACAACAGTTATTCATATCCCTTTTCCTGTAATTCGGCAGCTACTTTTTCACCGATCTTTCGCCCCCACTCCTGCCCTACCTGCATCGACTGCTGGGTGATGAGCGGTGTCTTTTCCGCCAGTTTTTTTCCGGCCGGAGATTCATAAAATTGTACAATAGCTTCCAGATCCTCCAAACTGAGATGCTCATAATACACCGGAGCCAGCATTTGTACCAATTCTTCCATAGAAGTATTTTTAAATTCCCCCTCCATTTTCTCCCACAACTCATCGGGTACGTTATCGTATTGTGGTTGTTGTTTGAAGATGCCCATCATTTGCCCGACTGCTACATCGAAATTCTTTTTAGAACCACTCAGTTCCAACATATTATTGAGGGTCTCAATGTAGGTTTCGTCGATCTGGGCAACGGCACTGCTGCACAACCACAGGGAGCACAGCAGGAAGAAAATCGTTTTCATGGAGCTATAACTTTTTTACATATGGCTGAGACCCACAATATAAAAAAATGCGCGGTCACTGCATCATTAAATAGACATTCACTGCACTATCGCGACTGATCTCCTGCCTCACCGTCGGCATACCGATCTCCCGGCGACGCTCTTCCACCCGCTTGGGTTGTTCGAGTTTTCCCAGCAGTCCCTTTGGTCCCAGCATGGTAGCATAGAGCTGATAGCCGTCGTGTTGCAAATGATAGTGATCGATCAGCATCCCCAGCATCCGTGGAGGGCATGCGCCCTGTTCGACATAAGCCTGCAACTTCGGGATGAAATAATGCTGCCGGAGAGAATCCGGACTGCGCATCAGGATGGGTTCAATACTCAGATCAGCCGCCGTGTACTCATCCACCGAGGGATCTCCGATCAGATCATAGTTCGGATAGCCGTATTTATCGAATATCTCCTGCAAATGGGCCAGATTCTGTGCATCCAGTTCCATCTGTTGCCGGCGGAAGGACTGTCGATCGGGGCGGTTGCGGTACATTTGATCGTTGCGGTTCATTTCCACAACAGCTGCCCTCACTTCCTGATTTACACCTTTGAGGTAATTCGCCCGCCGGGCCGCAAAATCTGCCTCCAGTTCCTTCCACTGCGGCAGTTGCCAAACCGGCGCATAGGATTTATCATTCCTGAAAACGGATAACTCATATCCCCGGTCTACAAGCTGCCCGATGTACCAGATCGCCTCTTCGGGCCGATCCAGTATGGCACACACATTGGCCAGTTTTTCCAGTTCGCGGTACGGCTCAAAATTGGGCGGCCGCTTTGACTCTACTGCTTTTTTCAATAGCTCATAACTCTCCTGGTAATTTTTTTCAAAAAAGGCCAGATCCCCTTTATACACGAGCGGATAATAGTCGTGAACGTAATCGGAAGAGCCTGACCAACACCGGGCAAAAGTGAAAGTAGCCACCAGGATCAACCATTGACGGAAACGGAAATTTGGGTACATGAATTCATTCATTTTCAGGGAAAAATTGGACCCACAATTTAAAAAAATATCTTTCGCCAACGAATACGGTTTAAAAGTCCCTGGTCCGTTTCATTATGGGCCGGGGGGTTCTTTTTTGGAAGATCTGATAAGAGCAATTTTACTGTTCCAGCAGATCCAGCAGCAATCCCCAGGCATCCTCGTAGGGAAAAATTTCCAGGTCATGGCTTTGATTGGCGATCTCCAGGGTCACTTCCTGCAGGCGCTGACGCAGACACTCGGTATTTTCCCGTACTCTTACCACTTTAAAGCAGGATTTGGGTACCTGTAGCAGCATCCGTATAAAAACATTGCTACGGAAATTGTGCTCGTGGTCCAGATAGCGGTCCTTATATTTTTCGATGGCTTCGAAGAGATCGAGCAATTGATCGTATTTACGTTGTTGTAGTAGTAAGAATATCTGTGAAATAAGAATGGGTACGTTCAGTCCGCGCTTATCCCGGGAAAAGGTCGGCACTTCATTCAGGTACTTTTGAATGCGGAATTTATCCGATCCTTTCCGGCGCTCTTCCTTTATCTTTCCACTCGCTTTGAGCAAATACACCCAGGCACCGTAGATGGTCCAGGTTTCGCGAATATTCTGCACCAGGTTTTTAAAATCCGGCCGCAGGGTCACCTGTTTAAAGATCGCATGGGCCTCCTGATATTTACGGGTATGCAAAGATAGGGTGAAGTGAAGTTCCTGGGTTTTATACCAGTTAAAAGTTCCCTTTTCCATTATCTGTTCGAGCGCGTGGATGGTAAGCACCCCTTCCTGGTGTTTCCGGAGTTGGATGCAGCAGGCGATATGCTGGAAAGATAGCGTCGTAAAGGCCCGGGCATTAAAGAAAGAATAATTCTTGATCTGATCCAGCGCCTTCCCTGTAATACGATAAGCTTCCCTAAAGTCATTGATGCTCATGTATTGAATGGTATGCAACATGTTCAATCCAAAGATAAAATTGCAGGAACTCACCTTATTGCGATACACCTGTAGCTGCCGCAGATAATCCTGTGCCAGCTCATAAACATATGTTTTGGTGGATTTATCCCGGACGTAGAGCGACAGCAGGTCCATATAGAACATCTCTACCAGCGTTTCAGCAGTAAATACCTGGTGATAGTAATGTACTTTGTCGGCGTATTCCTGGTATTTCCGACGATCACCGAATACGGAGGCATAATTGGCAGCCAGGCTTCTCGACAAAAAAAGGATCTCTTGCGTGAATTCGTACTCTTCTGCTGTTTTTAGTGCCTTTTCTCCTAAATGAAGCGCATTCTCCCGAGCACCTTTGGTCAGCAACAGATTGAAGTTGCAAATGAGCTTCTGGCATTCAAGATAGGCCCGCTTGATATTGCTGAACTTGTTCTTCTTGATGTCGATAAAGAATAGGGTATTGCGCAACCGCTCATTCAGTACATGCTTCAGCTTATAGTAGGCGTTTCGGCTGTCCATCCCCGGGTACAAAAACTCAAAAGCTTCCTGATCATTGGTCAGTTTTCCGCTGTAGATGCCCTGATAGAATTGCATGAGTTTGGTTTCGCTATCCAGATCATTGCCGATGATCTCAATGGATTTCACCTTGTTTCTGGTGACGATGTCGACGAGTTCGATAAGTCTTTTCAAAACAATTATAGCTTGGATTTTTAATGATTATCTGCGGAGGAAAGCAAAAGGGATACGGCTGATCACAAGTCGGTGATCAGGGCATATCATCGTGAATAAATTAATACGGAGATAGTAAAAGACAGGAAATAGAAAAGACCCACGCAAGTTAACAAAAAATCTTACATATCTCAAAAATACAGCATGCAAATTCCGTAAAAGTGCATCATCAAAAATTTTTATATGTTAAAACAGGTCAATTCAAAGAAAGAAATTCTGATTAGTAACAAAAATACAACTAACTGATTACCAATTAATTAAATTTCACAGCATTCTTCCCGCTCCCCAATTCTGCGGGAAAGAAACCGCCCTCAATTGTCAGTGCCCCGGCCGGTAAAGTGATCTAGCTTTGTTGCAGATTTAATCAATAACCAAAATAAAATAATATGCGCTCACCAACTACATGGTCACATTTGAGCCACGAGGCAAACCACCGAATCCATTTCCCGCAATGGGCCAGAATTGTATCAGCAGATACGGTAGTATTTCGCCCCAAGAAGTAGACAAAGGTCGGCATATTGTGCAATCAGGAACAGCAAAAAAAGGGATATCCCCGGCAATGGATCACCCTGCAACAAATAGCGGCCGAACCGGTATCCGGATAGATATTACTTTGGGCATGCCAAAATACAACTGCCGCTTCCACGGCATCTGCCGGCTGGATGTAGACGAAACGGACATCGTGCAACCAGCCCTTCTTCCCTGTGGAAGAGCCCGCGGTTGGTTGTATCAGCCACATCCGGAATTCTGCCTCATTTGCTTCGATGCTCGGAGTATGACGGAATGCAGCCGGGTCTTCCATTTCGGTCGGGCATTTTTTGCCCTGCCGGAGAGCATTGCCGCCGGTCAGTCGCTCCGGGCAAAGCTGGGCAGCAGACTGGTGCTACGGGAAGGTCGCTACCGGATCAACAGGAAAGGAGATTACTTCACGGTCCTTTTCAGGATCAGGTGTTAAATACTGGGTTTTAGGTGGATCTGGGCCCGTTGAAGGCTATCCGGGCTCAGACTTTTTTTTACTTAAGTAAATGGTATCCATAGTTTTAGGTAATGTTGAGAACAATTTATTTCCTGACTGCCGTTGTACTCCATCTGTTTCCGGCTTCCATTACCGCGCAAAACACCCTGCTCGTGCGCTATTACAGACCGGTAACAGGATGGGAAGGAAACGACGAACCACCACCACAGTACCTTTTGAGCTGCAATACGGAAAAAGCTCTTTTCCAGGTGTTGTCCAACGCTCAGACTGAGGAGATCAATTCACTCGGCGGTTCCTTTCTGGAAGCATCTGAAAACTGGATCTATACGCATCTTCCCAGCCGGCAGATGATCGAATATGCTACCAGTCTGCAACATACAAAGTACACTATCGCAGACAGCCTGCATACGATCGAATGGGAGATTTTAACGGAGAGGCGAAAACTAAAAGGTGATATTATTGTGAGCAAAGCGCGTGCTTATTACCGGGGGAGATGGTACACGGCCTGGTTTGCGCCAGCCATTCCCATGTCGCATGGTCCCTGGAAATTGGGAGGTTTACCCGGCCTGATCCTGGAAGCCTACGATGATGAGCGACAGGTGGTGTTCCTTTTTCATTCACTGGTATCGGCCGCCACCCGGAAGATCACGCCACCTAAAACCTATGATCGGCTGATCACACCGTCTACTTTTTTAAAAATAAAGGAAAGGGAGTTACGGCAATTTGTAGAATACGCCGAAAGCAAGATCAGAGATTGCCACCCGGACCTGGACATCCTTTTACAATATAGTTTTTGGGAAGATCCTCCATGAGTTATTGAAGGAAAACCTTTGAGTGACCAATCAGCGAGAACGGTAGGAATGCCCCTGGAATGCGCTCACAGTATACTGATCCTTCTGATCGGGAATTATCCTAAACCAGATGGGCATCAGTAGACCTTTTTCTGACAGCCGGATCAAAATCTGTTTATCATTATTGATCGCTCGCTGAAACCAACCGGTACACGCCAACAGACCCTTCCGGTCAGGCAAAACTTACAGGTCATACTTCATAGCTCCATTCAGCAGGCAGCCGGCCCGTCCGGCTGCTTTTTATTTGGAGCTATCGGCCGGCTTTTTCAATTCAACGCATGAGCGGATCAAGGGCTTCAGCTAAAAATTAATGTGTAATTTCGCCCCTCAACACCAGTGTGCTATGAGAAAATATCTGCTGCTTATTAATGCCGTTCTCCTTGTTTGTTCCCTGAAAGGGCAAACTTCGCCTCCTAAACTGGGGCTGGCACTTTCCGGAGGTGGAGCCAAAGGACTTGCCCATATCGGTGTATTAAAAGTGTTGGAAGAAAACGGCATCTATCCCGATCTGGTAACCGGTACGAGCATGGGAAGTATTGTCGGCGGTTTGTATAGTATCGGCTACAGTCCGGATGAACTTAACGAATTTGCCGTCAACCTAAACTGGGATGATTACTTCAACGACAGCTATCCACGAGCTTTTCTGCCGGTAGAAGAAAAAGTACGGGCCGACCGCTACCAGTTGACCTTCGCCATAGAAAACGGAAAACTAAAAATACCTCGTGGTCTGATCCAGGGGAAAAAGATCCAGACCCTGCTGGCCGGACTCACCGTACCAGCCCACGGCTTGCCTGATTTTGATACTTTCTGTCTCCCTTTTCGCTGTGTA
>JAGQXH010000284.1 GCA_020436695.1 Lewinella sp.
CACACTTCTGTTCACGGTAGTTCTGTTTACTTCTACACAAGCCCAAACGATCATTTCCAGCGATGAAGTTTCCGGAATATGGAGTAAAACTAAATCCCCCTATATCGTTCAGGGAAGGCCACGAATTGAAGCAAACAAATCGTTGATCATCCAGGCAGGAGTTGAAGTCAGATTTGAGGCAGATGCCCAACTCAGAGCCTATGGCAGTTCTACGATCATTGCCGATGGAACGGCCGAGGCCCCCATCATCTTCACTTCTGCCAGTAACAATCCTCAACCGGGAGATTGGGAAAGTGTATTGGTCTCGGATACAGAGACTCGGTGCTCTTTTAGCTTTTGCGAAATAGAATTCAGTACCGTTGGGCTTGTGGTACAGGCATTTGGATCTGGCTGTAACAACGGTTACAATGCTACAACTGTGGAGAATTGCACCTTCCGATATAATGAAAAATCCGGTCTTCAGATCGCGGCCTATGGTAGCAGCACTTCCGGTTGTATTCCATTTGGTTCGTTGGGTACATCCAGCCCTGAAGTTCATCACAACTTCTTTTATGAAAATACCGGTACAGCAGTATGGATTATATCTAGTGATGGATATTATTCCAGTGGATCTGCCAAACCTGTTCTTAGTCATAATGTTCTGTACGACAATGGTGATGCCATCCGAGTCCAGGGTGATGACTGGGCATCACCCAAAATCCTCCACAATACTATCGTGAGTAACGAAGGGAGTGGAATCACTTATGAAAACCCATTGAACAAAGAATTTAAAATTGTCAATAATATCATTGCCCAGAACACTTTGGGAATTTTTATCTGACAGTCTGCCAGCTATCGGTTATAACAACATCTGGAGCAATGAGATCGACTATCAGGGGCTCGAAGCTGCTGCTTCCAACATCAGCAAAGCACCCTTATTCCGAGATCAACCCAATTATGATTTTAGACTCATCTGCACTAGCCCTTGCATCGATGCCGGAGATCCTGTTCAGGCCGGTGACCCTGACGGCAGCATTCCAGATATTGGAGCTTTTTCGTTCGACCAAACGATATCCGTCAATTTTTCATCAGATAAGCAAGAGGGATATGCAGGAGATAAATTTAAATTCACCAGTTCAGTAACTACAACTGAATATAATATCACCAAATGGTTGTGGGACTTTGGTGACGGTAAGACCGGCAGCACGAAAAATCCGTCTCATACATATGCCAAAAAGGGCACATACCCGGTATCACTTACCGTAAAAGATACTGAATGCGGTTCATCAAAAACGAGAACAAAATCGACATGGATAAAGATTCTCAATTCACCACCAGTGCTCACTAATCCACCGGGAGAAATTACGATTAATGAGGATCAAATGGATTCCTCTATAATTGTTAGTTCTATTTTTTCTGATCTGGACGAAGATATACTGAGCTATACCTTCATCGCTCCTGAACATATTGAAGTTTTTCTTATAAATAACAAAATGCAGGTCGTCCCAATGGAAAACTGGTCTGGTACTGAGCCCATCAAAATTATAGCCACTGACAACGAGCAAGCAAGTGCAGAGGTTGATGTTTTGGTGACTGTACTCCCCATTAACGATGCGCCTCAATTGAAAAATAACATACCCGATCTCACTATTGATGAAGATATAATGGATTCGTCGCTAAATGTTACCAATCTTTTCTACGATCCCGACGGTGATCTCCTTGAATACTCTTACTATGAGCTTGATCATATTTCCATATCCTTGAATAATGACTTCATCCGTATTGTTCCCGATGCAAACTGGTATGGAACCGATACACTGAAGATAGTTGCTACCGATCCTTCCTTAGAATCAGTAATTGCTGTCATCTACCTAACGGTCAAACCAATCAATGATTCCCCAGAATTGATCACTCATTTTCCCGAAACGCTGGAACTGGAAATCCCGGTTGACACTTCAATCACATTTATTTTGAATGCTGATGATATTGATAGTGAGCTTGATTACACTTGGTCGGTTAATGGAGTATTGGGTAGTAGTCAAATCGATACATTTACCTACACATTTCCTGAAGTAGGCGAATTTCAGATTGATGGCATTGTTAAAGACGAAGAGTTTGAAGTTTTGACTTCGTGGATAGTCACTGTCACTAATCCTACATCCGTTAATAAAGATCTTTCAGATCGTATCAATAAATTTCTGGTTAGTCCTAACCCATTCAGAGATCAGACCAGAATCCAGATCGACTTAAAAGAAACCACTTTTGCAACTATAGTTATAATAAATTTTGACGGCAAAGTGCTAAAAACAATTTTTGACGGCCGTCTTAATGGCCAGCAGATCATTAACTGGGATGGCACAAATGAACAAAAGCAATATGTTCCTTCCGGCATCTATTATTGTGTAATCCAAACTCGCGATGGTTTTGTCACTCGCAAGGTTTTATATGTCCGATAATCTGCCTATATAAATTTAGATCAAATACCGCTGCAACAACCCCTCATAAGCATCGATCCGCCGATCCCGGAAAAAGGGCCAGATGCGGCGTACGTCCTCCGTACGTTGTTTATCGATCTCGATGACCGTGCTAACGGGTTCGTGTGCCGGCGCCTGATACAAGATCTCTCCCTGGGGGCCGGCTACAAAACTCTGGCCCCAGAATTGTATCCCTCCGGTCACTTCCGTCCAGTCTTTCTCCACTCCAGTGCGGTTGACGACGATGACGGGAAGCCCATTCGCTACGGCATGTCCGCGCTGAATAGTTTGCCACGCCCCAAACTGGCGGTCTTTTTCTTCTTTGGGGTCCGTACTTTCCCAGCCAATAGCGGTGGGATAAATGAGCATTTCTGCACCAGCCAGCGCCATCAGCCGGGCGGCCTCCGGATACCATTGATCCCAGCATACCAACACGCCTAGTTTGCCAACTGACGTCTGGATGGGATGAAAGCCCATATCTCCGGGGGTGAAGTAGAATTTTTCGTAGTAGGCCGGATCGTCAGGAATGTGCATTTTACGGTATTTTCCCGCTATGCTGCCATCTTTTTTCAATACTACTGCCGTGTTGTGATAGATCCCGGGAGCTCGTTTTTCAAACAGCGACAGCACCAGCACTACACCCAGATCTCTGGCGATCTGTCCGAAAGTTTCCGTGGAAGGGCCGGGGATCGGTTCCGCCATATCGAATTTGTCCACCTCCTCGGCCTGACAGAAGTAGATGCCGGTATGCAATTCCTGCAAAACAACTAACTCTGCTCCTTTTGCAGCACAACTTTGTATGCCCTGGATGCTTTTCTCTATATTCTCTTCTCTGTTTTCATTGCAGCTTTGCTGCACCAAGCCTACTTTCAGTTTCATCTTATTTTTCTTAAATTCTCCGAATTATCCCAATTTACAGCTTAAGTATAATCAAACAGACCGTGTTATACCAGCACGATAGATCACAGACCAACTTCCCCTACGACTATTGACTATCGACTGCCGACTTCTTAACCACCTTCATCATCAATCGAGCCGGTTTATTCACCAGCATATTAGCCAAATTGTCTGTTATTTTCCATAGTGGATACGGGAGGTATTGCAAAAGAACATGCGTTTGCAGTTTTGTCAAAGCTTTATTGCTAAAAGTTTTGATCCTCAATTCCGCAGCATGTTCTCTGCGCACCAGTTGGGCCAGACTGTCTTTGGTGAAGCTGTGAATATGCGCATGTTGCGGTGTTGGCCGATTGCAGTGAATGCACAGCGAATAAGCTATCTTTTCATCAAAAGGCGTAGTCAGGATCAGTTGCCCTCCCGGACGCAGCACTTCCACTAACCGTTGAATAAACAAACGAGGGTCTGCTACATGTTCGATGATCTCGGAGGCAATGATGCAATCGAAGCTTTCCGGGCGAAAAGGCAATGTGTAAACGTCGGCAACTACTGCGGTGTGATTTTCAAAAGGATAAGTTTCCAATGCCTTGGCTGGATTACGCTGCGCAATATCGAGCGAAGTGACACTTATTCCTTTTCGGCAAAAGTGGCCGGCTACCCAGGCATTACCACACCCGACATCCAAGATATTGCGTACGGAAGACGCAACCTGTGCGGCAATGGCTTCGTGGAGTCGCCGGGCTTCATGGCGACTGGCACCATCTTCATACGCCAGGAAATAATCGAAGATCTCAGCATCTTTCTGATAGTGTTCCCGATAATCAAAATCGGTCCCAAGCTTAACATGGGCTTCACTTTGAGATATTACCTTGTCAGCAGTTATAGGGAGCAGTTGAGGAACGCCATCGATCACAGGGAAGCTTTCCGAGCCATCCGCACTTATCATTTCCTGCTCCTTTTCACGCAAATGCAATGGCTGACCGCTCGTCGGACTGACGAGTTCTGGAAGCCAAGTTTTGTTTTGCATAAGTATCTACTTTTTCAATGTCCTTCTACTAATACTTGATCACCTTTCCCGTTCCCCGCCCCTCGTCGGATAAAACCTGTATCCAATATACACCTGCCGACCAGTCTTCAGAATCCACTTCAATTTCCAGGCCGTTAACGGCAGTATTGTACAGACACTGTCCCTGGCTGCTGAAGACCTTTAATTGCTTCTGTCCTGTTCCGGGGCATTTCACTCTTAAAAGGCCGGCTGTAGGATTAGGATAAATCTCCAATTCCCAGGAGGGCAAATCCTCATTCCGCACAGCAACTACGAACGGAAAATCCGTCTGATAAAAACGAATGCCTCCACTGAAATTGCCCACTACCATTTCCAACAGACCATCATTATCGATATCGGCGAGATCGAAATGCGTGCGAATGCCCTCCTTCAGTGCGCCATAGGTTTCAGCCAAAAGCGTAAAATCTCCATTCAGGTTGCCGTCAATGTTATCGTATAGTTCGAGCCGACCGACCTCCGTTCCCATTAACATCAGATAGCGCCCCGCCTCTTCAAAAAAGCGAGGCGAACTGTATCCCGTCGTATAGCCGGGCACGCGCGCGTCCACTCCGCCCAGTACCATTTCATCCGGGTCACTGGAAAAGGAGGCTTCGGTCACACTTCCTTTATTTCGAAAGTAGTTGATATTGCCATTCCGCTCACCAACGACCAGATCCAGCAGGCCGTCCCGGTCCAGATCAATGATCTGAGGTACACTGGCCTGTCCGATCTGTATGCCCATATAATCATACACCGGTGTACTAAAAGTCCACGGCTGCCCTGGTCCCGCCGTATTTTCTGCATAGAACAAACGACCGAACTGCTCGCCAATCACAGCATCCAGATCACCGTCGGCATCCAGATCGCCGAAGGTCGGCGTAAAGGCGTAAGCACTCTGACTGAACTGGTTGAGGTGCAGGTAATCATCATCCACCAGTGTATAGACCGCCTGCTCCTGCGTCCCGGTATTCTCATACAGAAACAGGCGGGCATTCTTCAGTCCGAAGGGTTCGTAGAGGCTGAAATTACCTACCAGTAGGTCTTGCAATCCATCGGCATTATAGTCTACAAATACCGGCCTGGCTCCGGTACCGAAATCCAGCATGTGCTCTACCAGGAAGTCTTTTTGCTGAAACTGGAATTCGACCTGATCATCCGTACCCACATTTTTATACCACCATACCACCTCTTTGTCCACGCCCCCAAGATCAGCATTAGGTGCCACCAAAAGATCGCGCAGCCCATCCTGATCTACATCCAGGTAAAAAGCGGCAGGAAAAACAGGCACTTCCGCCGACAGGTCATAACCGGGGAAATCGGGGTCCTGATCATTCATCCAGGCCGTATTGCAATCACCGCCATTGTGCAGCAAATTGATCTGATCAAAAGAGATATCTCCCAAAAGCAATTCTTTGTTCATATCCCCGTCCACATCAAAGGTCAACAAGGTGGAGCCGGTATGTCTTACCTCCAGTCCACCGGCAATGAGATTATTGACACAGTCACCCGGCTGGGCGGCCAGTTCCACCTCATTGCTCACGCCACTTTCGTAAAACCCACCCCAGCAGTTATCTTCCAGCCGGTAGATCAGACTGTCACGACCAAAACCGTTTTCCACCGATTGATTTTTGTAAAACTCCACATAGCCGCCCACCAAATTGAAGGTGAGGATATCCAGATCTCCATCGCAGTCGACATCATCTACAGCCGGGTAATCGATCATACTTACGTAGAGTTGAGTTTTATTCCCTCCCGGAAGAGAAGTATAGATCACATTTTTGGGAGCATTGAAGGTAAAGCGCCGAAAATGGATTTGTCCCGCTTCGTAATATCCGGTAAAGACCATTACGGCATCGAAGACCTGATCCCCATAAGCAAAGATATCCATGATCCCGTCACCATTATAATCCCGGAGTAGCATCCAGTTGGTGATATCGGGAAACGACTGTATGTACGCAGGGGCATAGGTATAAGGAAACTCAATGGTACTCCCGTTATTCAGAAAAGTAAGTTGTTTGTTCCCTACCCGGTCGAAAACATGCAGGTCCATTCGACCGTCGTTATCCAGATCAACTGCAGAAAATTGTGGGCTGTTCAACCCGCCAGCCAATGGAAAAAGCAGGCTACGGTCACTCTCCTGAAAGTCGATCTCCAGGCGTTCCAACTGTTGCCCGGAGAGGACAGTCAGTCCACACAACAGGCCCAGCAGATGCAGTGCGCGTAACAATTGGTTTTGGGAATATGTCATATTATTCGTTTATTGTAGCATCATTTCAAATTGCAGGTTGCACCTATGAGATCTAACCTTTTAGTAGTCTTACTTTTACTACTCATTTCTTCTTCCTACGCACAAATAAACCAATTTTCCCTTCAGGATCGCAACGGTCAGGTGATCATTTCCTCTCCGGTTCAGGATGGATCCGTGGAGTTGACGATCAACGAATCTCCAGTGCAACTTGATTTCGCCAACGGACAGGCGATAATTCCCGGTGATGTAACCCCCGAAGGGCAACTGTACCTGTTTGAAACGGCTGATCACTCCATTAGTTTATACCACATTGCCCAAAAGAAAGACGGTCGGTTGCGCATCCGACATATTCCTTTGTGGCTGTCGATCTTACCGCCGCTCATTGCCATTGTGCTGGCGTTGATCTTCCGGGAGGTAGTGATCTCGCTCTTCGTGGGGGTGTGGGTAGGTGCATTCATTGCCGGAGGGTTGCGCATTGAATCGATCTACTATTTCCTGCTTTCTTTTCTGGAAGTGGTGCAAACCTATATTATCAATGCACTCAATGACAGCGGCCATTTATCGGTGCTGATCTTTTCACTGCTTATCGGCGGTATGGTGGCCATTATCTCTCGCAATGGCGGTATGGCCGGCGTGGTGCAATCGCTTACCCGCTATGCCCGTTCGCCGCGCAGTTCACAATTCATTACCTGGTTGCTGGGTGTGGCCATTTTCTTTGACGATTACGCTAATACGCTGATCGTGGGAAATACCATGCGCTCGGTGACCGATAAATTCAAAGTCTCCCGGGAGAAGCTGGCCTATATTGTGGACAGTACGGCCGCTCCGGTAGCAGCGATAGCTTTTATTACCACCTGGATCGGAGCCGAACTGGGTTATATTGATGATGGCATCAGTCAATTAAATGGTTTTGACACCGGTGTAACTCCATATGCCATTTTCATCGACTCCCTTAAGTATTCCTATTATCCGGTGTTGACGCTGGTTTTCATTCTGATCCTGATCTATACCAGAAGAGATTTTGGGCCCATGTTCAAGGCGGAGAATCGGGCTTTCCATACCGGAGAAGTGCGGGCAACCGGCCTGGAGGAGACTGGAGAAGAACTGGAAGACCTGAGTCCGGTGAAGGGCGCTCCGCTGAAATGGCACAATGCCGTGATCCCGGTAGCCGTCGTCATCCTGATGACCATCTTCGGACTGGTCGATACCGGAATTGCCAATAGCTATGGGGCATTGGCGGAAAAAGGGATGGCTCCTACTAATCATGGATGGGGTTCGGTTTGGGCTTCGCTGAGCAATATTATTGATTCCGAAAACCCGGGTTTCTTTGTAAAATTGGGTACTCTCATCGGCAATGCGGATTCTTATGTGGCACTGTTATGGGCCTCGTTATCCGGTGTAGCGGTGGCAATTATCCTAACGCTGATCGGAAAGATCATGAAACTCGGCGAAACCATCGGCACACTGGCCACCGGCTTCAAAACCATGCTACCAGCCCTGATCATTCTGACCCTGGCCTGGTCGCTGGCTGCTACTACTGAGAGCCTGCACACGGCGAATTTTCTGACTACCACATTGCAGGATAGTCTCAATCCATATCTTTTACCGGCCATCATTTTTATCCTGGCCGCTCTGATCTCTTTTTCCACCGGGTCCAGTTGGAGTACAATGGCTATCCTTTATCCCATTGCCATTCCGACTACCTGGGCCATTAGTCAAGGGCTTGATCCGGAGGTTGCAATGGAACTTTTACTCAATGTCATTGCGGTAACGCTGGCCGCCTCGGTACTGGGCGATCACTGCTCTCCCATCTCCGATACGACCATCCTAAGTTCTCTGGCGTCGGATTGCAACCACATCGATCACGTTCGTACGCAGTTGCCATACGCGCTTACAGTAGGTGGCTTTAGCTTAGTGGCAAACAGTGTTGCTACCATGCTGGGAGGTGGCTGGCTGATCTGTACGGTCCTGCTGCTGATCAGTATTGCGGCCATGTATTTCATGGTGATGCGGATCGGCAAGATGGTAGAGGGAAAAGTGGAGAACTGAGCCGTGTATGCCTAATACAGTCGGTAGCAAATAGCCGGTAGTCGGTCGTTACTACATTGCATTAATTTGTAAAGCATTACACGCAAAACTACCTGTCAGCCCACACTACTGGACATTTTGCTAAACATCCTTGAGAAGTTGGGATATTGGGATATTGGGACGTTAGGGTTTTCAGGAGCGGTCCCAACGTCCTAAATTCCAATTGTCCAGTAGTCTGCTATCAGCTATTCAGTGCTTAGAAAACTAATCTGTATTTATCCTTAGAGCAGCTTTTCAATCCGCTCGGCTACTTTTTGCCATTCTTCGGAACCCGGATCGGTAAATTCATTGTGCCCACTATCGGGAAAAAGTAATAATTCCACTTCATTTTCGCCCCGGGCGAGCAAGAGATCACGGGTATATTCGCTTAATTCTACCGGTACATATTCATCGGCGGTACCGTGGGCCAGGAGTAGTTTCGTTTCGGATGCGTAATGCAGATAACCCATCGAAAGTTTTTTCCGCAATGCTTCATCTGTAGCTGCACTTTTCAAAAAATGTGTAGCGGCCTGGTCTCCCCCACCCGACTTATGGGCCTCGTCCAGATCGGTGACACCGGCCAGTGACACCACCAATTGTACCGGCACTTCCGGTTTTGGCATGATCTGCTCCAAACCGCCGAAAGGTATACTGCCCGCCCATACGGATAAATAGCCACCGGCAGAGTGTCCGATCACCGCAATCCGGTTCAGGTCCAGGGGATGCGTATTACTGAGTACGCTCAGATAATTCAATGCGCGGATCACATCCTGATGGCTTTCCGGATATCCACCGCCACTGGGCCCTACCCGCCGGTATTCCACATTCCAGGCCGCAAAACCTTTTTTTGTCAGATCGGCGGCAACACCGTGCATACTGTCGCGATAATAACCATCCCGCCAAAAACCTCCGTGGATAACCATTACTACCGGGAACGGGCCTTCTCCTTCCGGCAGGAAAAAGTCTCCGATATGAGACGGCAGTGCTCCATAGGAAAAAGTGGCGTAAGGATAGTCCCGGCAGTGCTTGAGGAAGTGCATTCCCCAGCGTACACCACGTTGCAGACGACCGTACATGGTGCGAAGTATCTTGCATCCCGGCTCGGTCCGGTCAATAAAGCGGTGGGTTCCCAAATCATGGATAAAAACTTCGACTACCGGCAGGTCTATTGGGGTGAGTTGTTTTTCCAGCGCCTCTTCATCTAATGTTGAAGTAGCGTCTCTCAACAGTAAAAGT